>DBGBSM010000386.1:0-2024 GCA_048468815.1 Parabacteroides sp. | reverse complement strand
TTATAGATTCATGCGTTGGCGTACAGCTTCGTATATCAGTATGGAAGTAGCCACCGAAACATTGAGCGAGCCGATCGTTCCGAACTGGGGAATTTTTACCATTTCGTCGCAAATACGGAGGTTATCGTACGATACGCCCGTATCTTCGGCTCCCATCACAAAGGCTACCGGGCCGGAGTAATCGACTTCCGTGTAGTTTTTTTCGGCCTTTTCGGTAGCGGCTACTACCAAAACCCCGCATTCTTTGAGGTATTTGATGGCTTGCGTAATGCTTTTTTCCTTACATACCGGCAATACGTTCAACGCGCCAGCCGATGTTTTCATCGCATCGGCATTTACGCTCACGCTTCCTTTCGAAGGAATTACCACGGTGTCTACCCCGGCGCACTCGCAGGTACGGGCAATCGCCCCGAAATTCCTTACGTCGGTAATGCCGTCTAATAAAACGATAAACGGACTTTTTCCCTGCTCGTAAACGAAGGGCACGATACTATCCAACTGCTGGTAAGCGATAGCCGGCATAAACGCAATCACTCCCTGATGGTTTTTCCGGGTGAGCCGGTCTAACCGTTCGGCCGGAACCCGTTGCACGGGGATGTCTTTATCGCGTAATATTTCGAAGAGCTGCCTGGAAAGGTCGCTTTGAAGATCCTTTTTTATCAGGATTTTATCCACTTCCTTGCCGGCCTGGATGGCTTCGATTACAGCCCGGACGCCGAATATCATTTCATTTTCTTTCATATCGTTTTCTGATTTATCTGCAAATGTAGGGAATAAAGGGGAAATGGAAAGAATCCGGTAAAGAAAAATAAAAAGAAATAAAAGTACCGATTTGTGGGGTATTTTTAGTATATTTGTATATAATCAGACGTAAAGGAATGGATTGGATAACAGGCATAGAAGATGAATTAAAAAAGGCCGTACAGGAAAAACTGGATACCTTTAACCAAGGGAAAAGTGCCGACAAAGGACGTTATTGCATACTGCTCCCTCACGAAAAGCAGGTATACTATACGCTGTGGTTTTATAACCCGGCGGCATCGTATCATTCGTTCGTTTTTCTGGAATTACTGGAATTGAATTTACTCAGCTCTTTAAATAAAGCGATGCGGTTATTGGCGAATTCGTATCGCCAATTGGCGCTAATACGCCACACCGACCAGCTTTTTACCGGGCTTTCGGGAAATGGCGACGATATTATCACGTTCGGAAAATACAAGGGACATTGTTTGCAGGAGATTTACACGATCGACCCTCGTTACATAGGCTGGCTGGCCGACAAATACGAACCTCGCGTAAAAAATGCGTTCCGGTTCAAGGAACTGGCGGTAACGTACAACCAGGTGCATCTTGATTTGCATACTCCGCGGAAATACAAGGCTCCTATCGGTCGTTATACGGGACGTCCGGGCGAGCGTCTTACCGATTTTACCCTGACGGTGATTCGTGTCAGGATAGAAGACGACCCGTATAAAAGCTCGGTTGTTGCCGGAACGCCCTATTTTTATGTAGACCAACGCATTGTTGCCGCCGATGATAACGGCAATTTATTCGTGTTTACGGTAAAGGCGCCCGGAAGGAGCTTGCAGTCGCGTACCTTGAGTATTTACAGCCATCCGTACCGGACGGGCGAAAAAGTGGAAATCGCTTCGGCCAAGGTGTTGAAGCATTTCGAGTCGAAAAACAGTAAATATACCAAGCTCGGTTATCTGAAATTCAAATCTGATTCTCCGGAAAAAGAATAATGAATCATAAGAAATCGGGCTGTCGCATAAAAAGGCCTTGAATAGTAGAGAATTTATTTTACCTTTGTTCCAAAAGAAAACGAAGATAGGCTGCACCCCGGCATAATCAAAGCGAGCTTTGCTTTTGTACCCCGGTTCGCACTCTCTTTTTTTCAAAAAGAGAAGATAGGAGGCGCTTGGGCACAATCGAGCTTTTCGGTTCGCGCTATCTTTTCACTGAAAAGAAAACCAGTTTTTAAGAATAAATGGAAATTCTTATTATTTTAGGCCTTATTATTT
>DBGBSM010000385.1:0-2150 GCA_048468815.1 Parabacteroides sp. | reverse complement strand
CCGTCGTTCAATGCCAACCGTGCTTCGTTTACAAAAAACGACACCAACTCTGCTTGCGAAAGAGCCAACTCCCGGCAATCGAGCCATATTAAAAACGAAGCCTGCGGCCGATAGACTTTGATAGCCGGCAAATAGGTTTTTAAATAAGAATCGACGAATGCCACATTTTCTCTTACATAATTCAGCATTTGGCGGCGCCAGTTTTCACCGTATGTATAGGCGGCCAGGGTGGCTTCGTAAGCAAAAATAGTACCGTCGGCCAATTCGGCGGCTTCGAGAAAGCCGAAGAACTTTTTCCGGATGTGCGGCTCGGGAATAATCGCATACGAACTTACGATACCTGCTATGTTGAATGTTTTGCTGGGTGCCATAAACGTAATGCTGTTCCGCCCGGCCGCTTCGCTGACGGTAGCGAAAGGATGATGGGTATATTCCGGATACACCATCTCGGCATGTATTTCGTCGGAAATAACCAGAATGCCGTGCCGGGAACAAACTTCCGCCAACTGTTGCAACGTTTCTTTTTCCCATACGATTCCGCCGGGATTATGCGGGTTACAAAGAATAAACAGTTTGCATTTATCGTCGATTACCGACTCGAGCTGCTCGAAATCCATGGCATATTTACCATGAACCGTTTTAAGCGGATTATCCACTACCACCCGGCCTTGCAAGGTAGGAACGATACGAAAAGGATGGTATACCGGCGGCTGGATAATCACCTTGTCGCCCGGCTGCGTAAAACACACAACGGCCAGCCCGATGCCTTTTACAATACCGGGAATATAGCTGAGCCACTCACGCTCTACCGGCCAGCGATGTAACCGGGACACCCAGTTGATAATGGAATTATAATAGGCGTCGGAAGCGAATGTGTAGCCGAACACTTCGTGTTCGCATCTCTTTTTTAAGGCTTCCACAATAAAAGGAGGCGTACGGAAATCCATATCCGCGACCCAAAGCGGAATCAAATCGGAACGTCCGAAGCGGTTCCGGAGGTCATCCGCTTTTACGCTGTCGGTACCTCTCCGATCGACCGGCAAATCAAAATCATAGCGTTCCATCTCGTTAATATATGAATGGTTTCGACAGACAAAGGTAGAAGAAAATGGGCCAACCGGACAGGATAAAAGCAAAATATTTTACTGTACGGTCAATAGGAACTGAAATCTTGCGGCTTGATTACGATACCCACCCGCAACATATTGTGGTAGCGGTTATAATCGAGCAATCCTTCGCCGTAGCCGTTATAGTATTGCAGGAAAAGATATTGGTTTTCGCGGTTATTGAATTTAAAACTGAGTTCGAGCGTGGTATTGAAATTCATATTCCAGCCACCGCGCTTCGTTACGATGGCTGCTGCCGTCAAACGGCGGTTATTCGTCATATAATTGGCGGCCGCCTGCATATAGCCGCAATACTTTACGATGTCTTTATTGTTGCCGCCATCGACAATAGGAATCCAGGCCTTGAGTTGCACCTCCCAATTCTTATCCAACAGCAAAGAGCCGGAAAACGTAACCCGGTTCCAGCTTCTCGACTGGATACTGTCTTTTCCGTTCGATTCGTGTTCGAACAACAGATACGCCTTACCTACATATTTATTGCGGTTTACGATGAGGTGTGCAAACCCGATACCGGGATTAAAATTCAAATCGTACATGGGAAACGATTTCTGGAAAACATTCCAAAATGCCTTTTGCGTATACATCAGGAACAGGTAAGTATCGAAAGGCAATTTACTTTTGGTGAGCCGCTGGCTGATACTCAGCTGAAACTTCACATCCGAGTTTTTGGAAGTAGGCTTATGTCCGAGCGTAGTACCGCCGATAAAGTAATTGTCTTTAAACAAAGTGAAATAAGAACGCCGGTCCAGAACCTCACGAACACTGTCGGCATTGAAACGTTCTTTTGCCCCCGGTAATATCTGTGCCTGTACAGCGATTCCGATACAGAGTAAGCCTAAAATCAACCGTATTTTCTTCATAAAGCGTGTTTTTCTGTTCCTTCGTATTTTTATCAAACAGAAGAAGAAATGATTTGTTCATCTGATTTTTCCTTCTGAAGCAAATGTATAAAAAAACATCTCCGGAATGTCAAATTTCCCTATCTTTACCTCTAAAAAATAAAAACAACGACCGGGACACTCC
>DBGBSM010000384.1:0-6443 GCA_048468815.1 Parabacteroides sp. | reverse complement strand
CCTCGGGCGGGAAGCGCAGAAAAACTTTTTGTCGTTCGCGCAGCGGATGATTCGCGAAAACTTCGTATACCGTTTCCGCGAGCCCGACCTAAACTACATGAACTACGACGAAACGACGTTTTCGGTAAAATTCTCGCCCTTCGTAAACGAGCGGAACGTATTCGACCTGATGTACGAGCTCGAAAAAGCGGAGCAGCACATCAGCCAGCATGTGAATGCCAAAATGGTGTTTTTCGACTTGTCGCTTAAAATTACCGTACTATTAAAACGGTAGGCAGGCTTTTTATACGAAAGAAAGCCGTACTTTTGCCTCACAAAATAAAATTGCAACTGTTATGATGGTTACATACCTTATCATCGGGATTACCGTAGTGGTTTCGTATTTGTGTTTCAATAACCGGGAACTGTTTGTCAAGTTGGCCCTCATCCCCTACCGGGTAATCAAAAACAACGAGTGGTACCGGGTAATTACGCACGGCTTCGTACATGCCGACTTTACCCACCTGCTGGTGAATATGTTTACGTTCTGGTCGTTCGGAGTGTACATGGAACAGGTATTCCGCTACATGGGTTTCGGGAACGGCGCCTTTTTAGGGTTGTATTTCGGCGGTATGATCGCGGCCTCCGTGCCCGACCTCGTGAAACATCGTAACAATCCGGCTTACATCTCCATCGGGGCTTCGGGTGCGGTTTCGGCCGTACTTTTCTCGGCTATCTTCCTCGATCCCTGGAGTAAAATACTTTTGTTCGCCGCTCTTCCCATACCGGGCATCGTGTTCGGCGTGCTTTACCTCGTTTATTGCCAGTACATGAATAAGCGGGGCGGCGACAACATCAACCACAACGCCCATTTCTACGGGGCGATATACGGATTCGTTTACCCGGCGTTGCTCGAACCGTCGCTTATCCGCGACTTCATCGCCCATTTCTGAAAAAAGAAAGATGAAAAATTCCGTGCGTATCCTGCGTTTCGCCTTGATAGGAACCCTGAACGCCCTGATTACGGCCGCCGTTATCTGGCTGATGATGGACGAGTTGAACTGTAACTACTTATGGTCGAACATCACGGGTTACATCGCGGCGCTTATCAATAACTTTATCTGGAGCAAATACTGGATTTTCGGCTCCCACACCGGCAAGTTCCGGCGCGAAATACCGTTGTTCCTGGTAGCTTTCGGTTGCGCCTACGCCGCACAATTCGTTTCGTTGCTGTTGATGGTGGAACTCGCGGGGCTGAACGAGTACCTCGCCCAGTTCCTCGGACTGTTTATCTACGGGGCGATTAACTTTATCATGAACAAAAGGCTTACGTTTATCGGAAACCGGCCGGTTTGAGCCGGAGATATACTATTCCTCTTCTTTGCTCCGGCGCCGTTCTATGTGCCTGAACATCCAGGGAAGCAACAACCAGTCGGACAGCAGCAGAATCAACCCGCAGCCCACCATCGTTCCGTATACCACTTTTTCAGACTCGACCTGGCGAATCTCGCCCGGATTTTCCGGATTATACAGAAGCTGCACCGGGTCGCCTTCTTCCATAAACGAAGAGTGGATGTTCAACGGAGCTTCGTGCGGCACATTTCCTACTAGGTAGGAAACCGTAATATCGTAATAGGTACGTGTTCGTCCCTTCCTGGAAGCCTTGTGTGCAACGATACTTTTTATGCGGCCCGTAACCGGTACATAATACCGCTCTATTTCGTGCAGCCGGTACAACCCGTAACTCCCTCCGGCAGCCACACCCAATCCGATAACGCAAACGAGCGTATACACGATTCGCTTTAAATAAATTATATTTTTCATCGCTACTTTGTTTTATCCGGCATAACGAAGCGCGGCGTATTTTTCCGGAACGAATGGAATAAAAACCGGATGCCGCGACATCCGGTTAATACGTTATTTTACCTTTATATGGTCGAACCCCTCGCCGTACACTCCGATAACAGCGCTTTGCGAAACGAACGCATCCGGGTCGATGGCTTTAATCAAATGGAAAATCGTGTTCGACTCGCGCTTCTTTGCCAAGATAAACATCATCCGCACCTCCCGACCGGTATAAAAACCGGTAGCATTAATCAGCGTAACCCCCCGGTGCGGATTGATATTGATTTGCTCGCCTATCTCCTTGTACTTCTTCGAAATAATAAAGAACTGCACCGATTGCCGGGCGCTGTTCACCATGTGGTCGACCACGAAACTGCTTACATACAACGTTACATAGCCGTACAACACTTTTTCCCAGTCTTTCAGCACGAAATAGCTGGAGGTGATGATAATGAGGTCGCATATCAGCAACACCTTTCCTAACGAAATATCGCGGTATTTGTTCACGATGGCGGCGATAATATCGGTGCCGCCCGTGCTTCCGTTGGCCGAAAAAGCGATGCCGATACCGCTTCCGCAAAACGAAGCCCCTAAGATACACGCCATGAACGGCTGGTTATGGAGCAAAGGCGAAGCCGGAGCGATTTTCTGGATTACCGACAGGAAAAAGGTAAGCACGAACACGGCAAAAATGGTTTTGAGGCAGAACTTCAGCCCCAACACCTTCAAGGCCAGCACCAATAACGCCACGTTAATCATAAAATACGTGTATTGCACCGGGAAACCGGTTGCGAAATACACGATGGAAGCGATACCGGGCACGGCTCCCGTAGTAATATCGTTCGGCAACAGGAACAAGGTCCACCCTATCCCGTACAAAATCATTCCCAAGGCAATGGTCAGGTAATCCTTTACTTCCCCTATCATTACCTGCCTGTCGGGAACAGAAAAAGCAGCTTTCATTTTTGCGTATGTTTTATCAGATTCGATGTTATGTGTTTATCTCTTTTCCGTTTACTCCGCGTCGTTTCCGAACGAAGCCGCAAAATTAGTAAAAGTTCCACAGATATATTCACATCCGCCGAAATAAAAATCCGTACGCGATACGCAAACTACGCAGGCCCTTTTTTTATAAAAACTGGAACTTCAGCCCCAGCGACAGGCTGAAAATATCGTGCAACTTCAGCGTTTTGTTCTGGATAGCGCAAATCAGATACAAATCGTTCGTACCCACTTCGTAAAAAACACTCACCGTATGGGCGAAATGCGGATGCCGCACGGCCAGGTTGATGCGTTGCCCGACGGCCAGGTTGAAGCGCAGGTTGGTAGCCAGCACGTAATACTTATCGGGATACTTGTCGGGTTGTTTCGTCCAGAACTCGCCGTTGCCGAATATCTTGTTCACGTACAGCGAGAGCGACAGCGGTTCCAGCGTCCAGGCCGTGGTGTTCCGAATCGGGCTCAGGCCGATTTCCCACGGATAGTAATTCTCTTTCACCGTAAACGTGGCATGTCCGTGCTTACCCGTGAACCGGGGAACGAAACCCATAAACACATCCGTTTCCCACTGCCTGTTCTTTCCGTAATCCCAGCCTACCCCGACCGACAGCATGCCCATGCCGCCGGCATACTGGAGCTTGGAATAATCGGGAATCAGCTTCGACCAGCCCCGCTTGTACCGCTGGATACGCTGCTCGTACGCCGACAGCGCCTCTCCTTTCTTCTCTTCCTGGGCTCCCCCGGAAAACAGGCATACCCCCAACAACAACACCGTTAACCGGCAGCCCCGGCCGCACACGTTAAAACCGGACCACTTCATAGCTGTAGGTATTTTGTTTTACGGTAAAAAGCAGGTAACTCCGTTTCTTGATGGTTTCGCAGCCGTAGTACATCACGCCGTCGTCGAACAAATCCCGTTCCTGGAACGAATGCTCGTGGGCATGCAGGCAGAACAGCAGGTTACGCGCCCGTTCGGTATATTCTTTAAAAGGGATAAGCACGTTGTTGTTGAACTCGATGTCGCCGGGCGCCACGTGCATCACGAAAACGGTATTGTCGTATGCGGTGGAAGTGCTGTCGGTGGTTTCTTTCACGATAAACTCGAAATCGGGCACCGGGGTGGCGTAATCGAACTCGAGCGCATTGGTATTGATGCAGATGAACTTGGTGCGCCCGAAAATAAACGCGAAGTTCAGGTCGCCGTACACCACCCGGTAAATTTCCTGTCCCGACCCTAAAATATCGTGATTGCCGCACAGGGTTACATACGGCACTTTCAGCGCGTGCATCCGGTCTTCGAGCCACAGGAATTCCTTTTTCATACCGAAATCCGACACATCGCCGCCGTGAATCACGAAGTCGATGTCGTTCCGGGCGTTCACCGCTTCTACAAAATCTTCGGTTTCGTCGTAAAAGCGCTGGGTATCGCCCATAAAAGCGAAGCGGATGCTGTCGCGGCCGTCGTTGAGCCGTCCGAGACGTTCGATATTCCGGATATTGGTATCGCGGTACTCTTTTCCGATTTGCAAATCGTACGGATGGTAATCGAACACATCGCACGAAACCAGGCTGCAACAAACAGCCAAACCATAAATCAACGATTTCATCATCAGCTATACGGGTTAGTTATTTTTCGGACGGAAAAGCAGGAAAAACACCTGTTCTTATCCGTTCACCTCAGAAGGCGCAAATATAAAACAGATCCGGTTTCTTTTACCGGATGTAACATTATTTTAGACCGATTAGCCGGTTCAGCCTCCGTTTAATATAAAAAATAGTATTACTTTTGTAACAGCAAGCCCGCTTTCGTTCGCCGGTTCGCCTATTCCCGACAAGAATAAAAAAACAAGGCTTGACCCGAGCCCTTACACGATGAAAGAATTATCGCTCTTACTTAAAAAGTTTTTCGGATACACGTCGTTCCGCCCCCTGCAAGCGGAAATCATCCGTCATATCCTGCTGAAAAAAGACGCCCTGGTACTGATGCCTACCGGCGGCGGCAAATCCATCTGTTTCCAGTTGCCGGCCATTTACCTGCCGGGTACGGCCATCGTGATTTCGCCCCTTATCGCCCTGATGAAAGACCAGGTGGAAGGGCTCGTGGCCAACGGTATTCCGGCCGCCGCGCTGAACAGCTCGCAAAGCGAGGAAGAGCGGCAGCAAATCAAGCAATTGTGCATCCAGGGAAAAATCAAGTTGCTCTATATCTCGCCCGAGCGGCTGATGGCCGAAACGGATTACCTGTTGTCGCGCCTCGACATCTCGCTCATTGCCGTAGACGAAGCGCACTGCATCTCGCAATGGGGGCACGATTTCCGCCCGGAATACACCCAACTGGCTATTTTAAAAGAACGGTTTCCGCGGGTTCCGGTCATGGCGCTCACCGCCACGGCCGACAAAATTACCCGTACCGACATTATCGAGCAGCTCCGCCTGCGCGACCCGGAGATATTCATCTCCTCGTTCGACCGCCCCAACCTCAGCCTCACGGTATTGCAAGGGCTCGGCGGCCGGGAAAAAAGCAAAGCCATCGTGCAGTTTATCCGGGCGCGGAGCGGAAAGAGCGGCATCATTTACTGCCTGTCGCGTAAAACAACCGAAAACCTGGCCGAACGCTTATCGGCCGCCGGCATCGACGCCGCGGCTTACCACGCCGGTATGCCGTCCGGGTTGCGCGAGAAAGTGCAGAACGACTTTATCAACGACCGCATCCAGGTAGTATGCGCCACCATCGCTTTCGGCATGGGCATCGACAAAAGCAACGTACGGTGGGTAATCCATTACAACATGCCGAAGTGCATCGAGGGGTATTACCAGGAAATCGGGCGTGCCGGCCGCGACGGGCTACAAAGCGAAGCGCTCCTGTTTTACAACTACGCCGACGTAATCACGCTGCGTAAGTTCGCGGAAGAGAGCGGCCAGAGCGAAATCAACCTCGAAAAACTGCAGCGGATGCAGCGGTACTGCGAAAGCGACGTTTGCCGGCGCCGCATCCTGCTGAATTATTTCAACGAAGAAGCGGAGCACGATTGCGGCAACTGCGACGTTTGCCTGCACCCGCCCCGTCGGTTCGACGGTACCGTACTGGTACAAAAGGCGTTGAGTGCCGTGGTGCGCACCGGGCAACAGGCCGGCATGCAAACGGTTATCGACATCCTGCGGGGTTCGTACCGCAACGAAATTCTTTCGAAGGGGTATAATTTATTGAAAACCTACGGGGCCGGAAAAGACGTATCGTACCGGGAGTGGCTCGAATACCTGCACCAAATGCTCCAGTTAGGGTACCTGGAAATAGATTACGCCCATGCGAACGCCCTGAAAGTTACGCCGTTGGGAAACAAAGTGCTTTTCGATGGGCAAAAGGCCAGGCTGGCCGTGGTACGGCCGCAGGAAAAAGAAACGGGCGCCCGGCCGGACGGGGCTTCCGGAAGAGCATCGAAAGGGAGCAAAATACGGCCGCGTGCGGGCAGCTCCGCCGAAGAAACGCTGGCCGATGCCTTGCGACAGCTCCGTTCCCGGATAGCCCGGAAAGAGGGGGTGCCGCCTTACCTGATTTTCAACGACCAGTCGCTGAGCGAAATGGTAGCGCAAAAACCGGTAAGCCTCGACGAGTTCGGCCG
>DBGBSM010000383.1:0-2028 GCA_048468815.1 Parabacteroides sp. | reverse complement strand
ACTCTATCGTGTATATCTTTCTTTATCAAGCCTTTTATTTACAAAAAGAACATCAAAAAAATGGCTAATTTTGTTTTATTGATGCATTAAAACCGATAAAGTTATGACATCTGTAAAAACAAGATTACGCAAATCGACAGTCCCAGGGGGAATAGGTCGATTAACATTCCGGTTGATTTACGACCGGAAAGTACGAACAATTTCCTTACCTTATTTATTGCGTGAGGAAGAGTGGAACGAAGCAGAGGAAGCAATCGTTTTTTCCGGCAATGAAACTGCCGGGCGCGTAGCCGAGTTGCAGGAAATAAAAACCGGACTCGAAGCCGATAGAAAAGAACTGCTTGCAATTTGCCGTACTTTCGTTGGAAAAAAAGACGAGTTCGCGTTGGTTGAGATAGTAAAGCTTTATAAAAAACGAAAGCAGTTGAAATGTTTCTGCGGTTTATTGGAAGAATATATGTATCGTATGGAACAGGAAGGAAATTATTCGGCTTATCGCCATTACCGGAGCACGTTGCATTCGTTCCGCAGGTTTTTGAACGGCCGTTCGGTTACGTTGGAAGAAATCACGCCCGGGTTGGTATGGGAATACATCCGTTATTTGCAGCAGAGAGGTTTGAAGAATACCACGATTATGTTCTATGTTCATATTTTGCGTCGGATATGGAATAAAGCGACCACCGAGAGAATCATCATCGGACTGGCTTCTCCTTTCCGTGGAATCCGTTTAACTTTGGAAACCTCCCGCAAGCTGGCGGTAACCGAACAAACGATAAAAGAAGTAGAGCGCTTGGAACTAACGCCCGAAGAGCAGACGGTGCGGTTAGCCCGCGATTTGTTTTTGTTCAGTTTTTATACCCGTGGCATGCCTTTTATCGATATCGTATCGCTTAAAAAAACGGATATTGTAAACGGTTTTTTAGGCTACAAGCGCCATAAAACCGGGCAACGGCTGTATATCAAGATTTTGCCCGAGATAAAGCGATTGATAGAACGCTACCGGCATACGCCGGGTGTTTATTTGTTTCCGATTCTGAAAAATCCGGTTTTCGACCGCCGGGAGTACGAAAGCGCACTGCGGCTGCAAAATCTCCGGTTGAAGAAAGTGTGGAAACGGCTTAAAAGCGCTTCGTTGCCTTTATCTACTTATGTGTCGCGGCACAGTTGGGCGAGCATAGCCAAGCAGAAAGGCATACCGGAAGAGATTATTTCGAACGGAATGGGGCATACTTCGGTCAAGACGACGCGTATCTATATCGCCTGTTCGCACAACCGATACATCGATTTAGCGAATGAAATCGTCGTGACGAATAAAAAATGCCAGCGCTCTTTATTCGATTGGAATATAATGCTTTAAATAATAAAGGAGATATCTGTCTCTTGGCAAGAGACGGAAAGTACCCTAATAACCAACGTTAATTGAATACAAAGGTAGTAAGAAAAATTAAAAGCCCAAGAAAAAAGCAAAAAAAGAGAATCAACAAACTGCCTGTATCCATGAACTAACACCCTTTTTTGAATGATGCGTTAACTTTTAATTGAAATTGAACAGTCTGCATGAAAAAACGTAAATCCATTTATTTTATATGATTACACGCTTGTAATCTTATTAGTGTCAGGTGTTTAACGAATGTTTTACCATTCGAAGGGTAACATATTCGTTTGTGGAGCTTGCTCTTTTCCCTTCATTCTCTTTTAAAATGAGGGGTGTCGCCCTATTGTCTTTCCAGCCTTCGAATCCTCCCCCTTTCCTCTGTTTTACCGATGTTTACCGAGCCTTTGCGTCTTACTTTATAAACAGGCTTCATCCAATGAATTACAAGGCTTCCGGAGCCGTTTTCCGTCTCTTGCCAAGAGACGGAAACATGAAAAAGCTAACAGCAAAGCATACATGAAAATAAGCGTTTCACTTTGTATAATCTTTTTGGTACAGTTTTTTGCTTTACCACTCTACGGGCAACAAGCCGCATTAAAAAGCAACGCCTTGCTTTGGGCCACCACTACGCCGAATGCGGGGGTGGAAGTAGG
>DBGBSM010000382.1:0-9076 GCA_048468815.1 Parabacteroides sp. | reverse complement strand
GGATTGCTCGGCTTGATAAACGACCTGCTGCAACGGGGCGGAACGGAGGTGGTAGAGCCGGATTTTTCTTCTCTCACCGCTTTTGCCGGCGACGATCCGGCGGCGCGCGCCCGTATCCTTTCCACCTTTTGTGAAGAAACCCGGAAAAGCCTTTCCGGATTGCAGGAGGCGCTGCTCGCTTCCGACCGGGAAAAGGCGGCCCGGATAGCGCACAAGCTCATTCCGCTGTTCTCGATGTTAGGTGTTGCCGGCACGGTAGCCGCGTTAAGGCGGCTCGAACAGGGCGGAGCCTCGTTGACACCGGACGAGTGGAAGCGATTGGCCGGCCAGGGAATAGCCGGCGTGGAAGCGGTTGTGGCGGAAGCGGAACGGAAACGTGGGGAATAATTCCCCTCTCGACAGGTGTTCTCTACAAACGCTTTGTCGTGAAGTACGGGTTTGGAAATAAATGCTTTTTATGGTAATCGGTTGGTTTTTAGTTGAATGGCTTTCCGGTGCGTTCTTCCGGCCGGGAATGGCACGCTATTCGCATATTCTTTCATGTAAACGAAAAAGTCGTTTCTACATTTAACCCGTTTTTAAATTAAAAAGTCATGAAAAAGGTATTAGTTTTAGTGGCCGTATTGATGAGTGTAGCTGCCGTTTCCGTTACGGCGCAAGACGTAAAGAAAGAAGTAAAGGACAACACGAAGAAAGAACAGTGCGACCAGAAAAAAGAAGAGTGCAAAGAGGTAAAGAAGGAAGCTGCCGACACCCGGAAAGAAGAGGTGAAAAAGGACGCTCCTAAAAAAGAAGAAGGGAAATAACGAACCATATCCTTTTTAAGTCTGCAAAACGAGATCGGCTGATACATGGCGTGTCAGCCGGTTTTTTTTTCTAAGGATAAGTGTCTATCTTTGTATCATGAACAGAATAGAAAGTAAAGTAACACAGGTATTAACGGAACAAGGAGCGAGCCTGATCCGTTTCGTCGACATCACCGGTTTGCCGCCGGAGCAAAACAGAGGCTTGCCGCATGCGGTATCCTTCGGTATCGCGTTAACACCTGCGTATGTGAGGTTGGTAAGGGAAACACCGGATTACGTTCAAACGTTGATTGAGCAAAACCGGGTGGAAGAGGATGAGTTCTGCCAGAAGGAGCTCGCAGCGGGGAAGTTGGCCGACCGCATAGCCGGTATGCTGGTATCGGAGGGGTACCGGGCTTATTCGTTATCGGATAGCAACCTGATAGCCACGGATGCCTGGGATGCGGAAAACCTGCGTACGCTTTTGCCCCAGAAAACGGTTGCCGTACTGGCGGGTGCCGGTTGGATCGGTAAAAACAACCTGCTGGTTACGCCGGCGTACGGCCCCGCGCTTTGCATAGGGACCGTGCTGACGGATGCTCCGCTGGCTGTTGCCGGTGCACAGGTAACGGAAAGCAAGTGCGGGACATGCCGGAAGTGTGCGGACATTTGCCCCGAGAAGGTTTTGTACGGAAGAACCTGGAGGAAGGATGTGCCGCGGGAAGAGCGGATAAACGTGCATCGATGCACTACGTGCATGAAGTGCCTGGTTCACTGCCCGTACACCCGGCGGTATCTCAAACAGCACGAATAGCGGCCGCCAGGCCGGCTGGTATCGAGGTACCGGTTCGGTTCAGGAGGGCGGACGGAGTTTCGATAACGAATCAAAGCGAGTAAAAAGATGATACGCGAAAATGATGCGATAGAAATAATAAACGAGGCGGAGGAACACGGCATACCCGTTTTCCTGGATGGCGGCTGGGGTGTCGATGCGCTGATGGAAAAACAAACGCGCGACCATAACGACATCGATTTGTTTATGGAAAAACGGCATGGGGAAACGTTCGTCGGCCTCTTGAAACGAAAAGGCTTTAACGAGGTGCCGAAAGAATATACCACGCCGGCGCATACCGTTTGGCAGGACAAGCAGAACCGGATAGTCGATTTGCACCTGTACGAGCCGGGCGGCGACGGAGCTTTCTTATTCGAAGGGAACCGCTATCCGGCCGATACTTTTTCAGCCGTCGGACGGATTGCCGGGAAAGCAGTGCGCTGTATTCCTCCCCGCGAGCAAGTGCTCTTTCATTGCGGATACGAAACGGATGCGAACGACGTGCACGATGTAAAGTTGTTGTGCGAGCGTTTCGGTATTCCCGTTCCGGAGGAGTATGCGAACCGGGGATAGGGAAGGAACGCTTTGCGACGGTTTCCGGAACGGAAGCGGAAAATATACTCTTAGAATGGGTATTTCTATGGATATATCCGGTTGGGAGGATGTCAGGGAAATGGAATATTCATCGTTGAAAGAAAATAAAATGGAGAAGACAAAAACGTCCGGAGTGTGGCTTAAATCGTTGGCGGTATGGCTGGTTTTTATCCCTTGCGCTGTGTTGAACGGCGGATTGTGTGAAAAAGTCCTGCCGTTATTGATGGGGCAGGAGGCGGCGCTTCCGGTAAGCGGCGTGCTGTTGTGTGTATTGATTCTGGCGGTTACCTGGCTCTTACTGCCCTGGATAGGCAAGCAAAGACGAAGCACCTTTTTACGGATCGGAGGGATGTGGTGTATCCTCACCGTCTCGTTCGAAATCCTGTTAGGGCTATCGGGCGGCAGTTCGATACGGGAAATAAGAGCTGCTTACGATATCACTACCGGCAATCTTTGGCTGGCAGTAGTCGTATGCACCGGGATGGCTCCTTACTGGGTGGCCTCTATGCGGAAATTATTCGTTCGATAAGAGTGAAAACCCACCGGGAGTATGTTCCCCCGGCGGGCATAGTAACTTTATTTAATCAAATCCGCCAGCTTTTTATCTACCTGCTGCGCATTCATGCCCTTTTCGATAATCGTACCGTCGGGGGCGATCAATACCGTATACGGGATGCTCGTTACGCCGTACAGCAACGCCGCCTGGTTTTCCCAGCCCTTCAGGTCGGATAGCTGCGGCCACTTCATATTGTATTGTACCACGGCTTTCAGCCATGCCTCTTTGTTCTGGTCGAGCGATATGCCTACGATGTCGAAATTCTTCGTGCGGTACTTGTTGTACATCTTTACCATTTCCGGCATTTCCTTGATGCACGGAGGGCACCACGAGGCCCAGAAGTCGAGCAGGATATACTTGTCTTTGCCGGCATAATCCGATAGCTGCACGGTTTTGCCGTCTGCGTCCTGCATTGAAAAATTAGCGAACCGTTGCCCTACGGCTACCTTCTTCAACGTATTTACGTGCTGCTCGATGCGGTCGATTCCCGGTACCGACCTGAAGGTGGAGTCGGCGCGCGTCAACACGTCGCTCTGCACGTCGTCGCCCATAAAATTGGCATACTGGCTGAAAACGTAAGCGCCGCTCAGTTTGTTCAGGTTTCGGTCTACATACGTTTTGGCCCGGTTTACCCGGTTGCGTACGTACTGGTCGTACCATTGCTGCAACCGGCTTTTGTCGGCGTCGTTCAGGTTCTTGAAGTTTTTCATCTGTACGGCGATCGGAGCGGCCTGCTGGTTATATAACTCCATGTCGTTAATCAATACCTGTAACGAATCGTTTTCAGGCGTGCCCGATACCCATGAAAACGTATCCAGCTTCACCGTAATGTCCGAGTTATCCAGTACCAGTACGGCCGTGTAGAGGTCGTTATCCACCGGCCCCATCATCCGGTTCGCCGCGTACTTGTTTTTGTCGCGTTGCGGAATCACCGATTCAGAGAAAGTAACTACGCACAGTTCGGGGTTGTTCTGCACCCCTTTCATTACGAACGAGCCGTTTTTTACCTGGGCGCTATCCATCGGCATCTGGTTCGGAACGCCGTATTCGTATAAGTATACATACTGCCCGTTCAGGTCGGGATTGGCCACGGTGCCGGAAATCTTATATCCCGGCGTGCTGTTACAGGCAGCCAGTAAAGCTACCGATGCTGCTAACCACAATTCTTTTTTCATTTTTCCTCGATAATTAATATATAGTTATTGGTTCGGAATGCCTCCGGCGCATACGGGAACAGCCGCATTGCGCCCTCTTATATAACAAACCACTTCCCGAAAGTATCGGTACGAGCCCCGTTATTTCGCTTAAAAAGAATTAACACCCGTGTTTTCTCCCGCTAAGCTGCGGGCACCCGATTTCATAATTCAAAAAAAAATGCGACCTTTGCACAGCCTTTAGAGTCTGTTTAACCGACAAACCCTTACAATTTATAGAAGGATAATTGAAACAGGCTCTTGGTAACCGAGTCGATTTAATAACCAAGTTTCTAAAACAGAATACGAAATGACAAAAAGTGCATTACAAATTGCAAGAGCCGCTTACCAACCCAAGGTTCCCGCTGCTCTGAAAGGCGCTGTGAAAGCCGTGGAAGGGGAGTACACCCAATCGGTAGCCGACCAGGAAGAAATCAAAAAACTGTTTCCTTACACGTACGGCATGCCGGTGGTAACGTTTGAAAAAACGCACGACGTACAAGTGAAGCCGGCCGTTAACGCCGGAGTAATCCTTTCGGGCGGCCAGGCTCCCGGCGGACATAACGTAATTGCCGGATTGTTCGACGGGTTGAAAGCCATCAACCCCGATTCCAAGCTGTACGGCTTTATACTGGGCCCCGGCGGTTTGGTAGACCACAACTATATGGAGCTTACGGCCGACATCATCGACGAGTACCGCAACACCGGCGGTTTCGATATGATCGGGTCGGGGCGTACGAAGCTCGAAAAGCCCGAGCAGTTCGATAAGGGCCTCGAAATACTGAAGCAATTGGGTATTTCGGCTTTGGTTATTATCGGCGGCGACGACTCGAATACCAATGCCTGCGTATTGGCCGAGTATTATAAGGCGCATAACGCCGGCGTACAGGTAATCGGCTGCCCGAAAACCATCGACGGCGACTTGAAAAACGAGCAGATCGAAACCTCGTTCGGCTTCGACACGGCTTGTAAAGTATACTCGGAAGTAATCGGCAACATCCAGCGCGACTGTAACTCGGCACAGAAATACTGGCACTTCGTTAAGCTGATGGGACGTTCGGCTTCGCATATCGCCCTCGAATGCGCCTTGCAGACGCAACCGAATATCTGCATCATTTCCGAGGAAGTGGAAGCCAAGAACATGTCGCTCGACGACATCGTAACCTATATCGCCGACATCGTGGCCAAGCGCGCCGCCCAGGGGCATAACTTCGGAACGGTACTGATTCCGGAAGGGCTCATCGAGTTCGTTCCGGCCATGAAGCGCCTGATTGCCGAACTGAACGACCTGTTGGCCAAGAACGATGCGGAATTCAAGATGATTAAGAAAAGCGAGCAACGCGCGTATATCATCAGCAAGCTCACGAAAGAGAATTCCGATTTGTACGCTTCGTTGCCCGAAGGGGTGGCCCGTCAGTTGTCGTTAGACCGCGACCCGCACGGAAACGTACAGGTATCGCTCATCGAAACGGAAAAGCTGTTGTCGGAAATGGTAGCCAAAAAGCTGGCCGACTGGAAGGCCGAAGGCAGATACAACGGCAAGTTCGCCGCCCAGCACCACTTCTTCGGATACGAAGGTCGTTGCGCCGCTCCGTCGAACTACGACGCCGACTACTGCTATTCGTTGGGTTTCACGGCTTCGTGCCTGATTGCCGCCGGCGAAACGGGGTATATGAGTTCGATTCGCAACACCACGGCTCCGGCCAGCGAATGGATTGCCGGCGGTATTCCCATCACCATGATGATGAACATGGAAAAGCGCCACGGCGAAATGAAGCCGGTTATCCAGAAGGCGCTGGTGAAGCTCGACGGGGCTCCCTTCAAGGCTTTCGCCGCTCAACGCGACGGTTGGGCGTTGAGCACGAGCTACGTTTATCCGGGCCCGATTCAGTACTTCGGCCCCACCGAAGTGTGCGACCAGCCCACCAAGACGTTGCAACTGGAACAAGCGAAGTAAACTTCGCCCGCACCCGATACATAAAAAAAGAGCCGTATGCATTACGGCTCTTTTTTTATTTCTCTTTACCAGCCCGGGTTGTTACTCCCGATACCCGGATTCACTTCGATTTCCGAGCCCGGTATAGGCCACAAATAATCCCGTTCGGCGAATTTGTGCGTATACTGGAGTTTGCCGGTAATCCCGTAATCCTTGCGGTCGTTCAATAACTTCACCGCCAGCTTCCAGCGTCGCAGGTCGCTGAAACGATGTCCTTCGCCCGCCAGTTCGAAAGCCCGTTCCCGTACGATCCGGTCGAAAACAGCCTCCTTCGTGCGCGCCTCCAGGTGAGCCGGGCCGCTGTTCAGCGCCGGCATATTTACCGTGGGCCGTTGGCGTACCCGGTTAATCAGAGCCACCGCCTCGTCGAGCCTGTCGGTTTCGTTATAACATTCGGCCAGCATCAGCAATACGTCCGCATACCGGATAAGCGGGAAGTTGATCGGCGTATGCGACCGGTCCGTAATCAGTCCGCCCATATCCCCCTCGGGTACGAACTTCCGCCACAGGTAACTTTCCCAGCCCTTCTCGTTCCGGATGAAGCCGTTTGCCTCGTTGATACCGTCGGCCAGTACGAACTCGCACTCCTTCGGCTTGTTCTGGTTCCAGCCGTTATACTTGGTATACGGCAGGATAACGTTGTAATTCAGACGCGGGTCGCGCTTGGTGTACATATTCCGCAGTTCGTCTACTTTCGCCGGATACTTGGCCACAGTCTTGAAATCCTCCGTCAGCTCGGCGCGGAACATCTTCTGCTTCCACTCCACGCTGCCGTCGAAGTCGGGGAAGTAACTTTTCCAGTCGAAGGAAGTACCGTCTGCGTTCTCGTACATCTCCACGAAATCGGCCGTAGGCACGCACGTCGTCCAGCCGCTGCCGTACGTACTCCGCGTACCGAAGTACCAAGCCATCGGCATACCGTAGTTCATCCCTACGCCCCCTTTGTTCTGGATTGTGAAAATCATCTCGTTGCTCGCATGCCCTTCCGGAACGAACAACTCGGTGTAACTCGTGTGCAAGCCGTACCCGTAGCCCCGTCCGTCCGGGTCGTTTACGATTTCCTCGAAGTCGGCGATAGCCGCCGGATAATCCTGTGCGTACAATTCCACCTTGCCGCGCAACGCCACGGCCGCTCCGCGTGTGGCGCGCCCGTAGTCGGCAGCGTCCCACTTCACGGGCAACGTTTCGATAGCCCGCTTCAAATCGTTCAGGATAAACGTCCGTGTTTCGTCGGCCGATGAGCGGGGCAACTTCATGTCGTTGAAATCCTGGTCGAGTACCAACGATTCGTCGTACAGCGGAACACCTCCGTAAAAATCGAGCAAGTGGAAGTAGTACAGAGCGCGCATAAACTTCGCCTCCCCTTCGTACCGCGCCTTCAACTCGTCGCTCATCTCGATGTCGGGCAGGTTATGCAGCACCGCGTTCGCCCGCATGATGCCGTCGTAGGTACGCTGCCATTTGCCGGATACGTGCCCGTCGCGGTCGGTATACGTGCCGTACACTTTCGACTCGTAATAGCCGAAGCTGATGTCGCTCATCCCGTCCAGGCAGAAATAACACCCGAACAGATGCTCCTGCTTCATGTCGTTGTACACCCCCATCATGGCCTGCTTGGCATGCTCTTCCGTTTTCCAGAACGTGCCCGAGCTCACTTTGTCTTTCGGGAACTGGTCCAGTTCCATGCAGCCGGCCAGGCAAACGGCCGCTGCGAATAAAGATAGTATCTTGTTGTTCATAACGCGTAACGATTAAAATGAAATGTTTAAACCTACCACCGCCTGTTTCATCGACGGATACTTCGAACCTTCCGCTTCCGGGTCGGGCCCTTTGTAGCCGGTAAAGGTGAAGAAGTTCTCCAAGCTGCCGTATACCCGCACTGCGTCGATACCGATGGTATCCATCCACTTCCGCGGCAAGCTGTAACCCAATTGGATGTTCTTTATTTTGAAGTACGACTTGTTTTGCACCCAGAAGTCGGAAGCCAGGCCGTTGCGGTTGTCCGACGTATCCATTACCCGCGGATACACGGCGTCGGTGCGCCCTTCGTACCAGCGCCCTTCGGCAATCGTTTTGTTCATCGCCCAGCCATAGCCGGTTACCGGACGGTACGTGTTGTCCATAAAGAACATCTTCACCCCGGCCATGCCCTGGAAGAAAATCGAGAAGTCGATGCCTTTCCAGTTGGCGCCCATGTTGAGGCCGTACGTAAACTTCGGCGTGGGGCCCGAGCCTACGGTGGTGCGGTCGTCGTCGTTTACCAGGCCGTCGCCGTTCAAATCCTTGTACAGCAAGTCGCCCTTCTTCGGCGTGCCCGACGAAAACACCTGCTTCGGCTTCCCGTTCTCGTCCAGCGGCGCGTTGTCGAGCATCTGCTGTACGATAGCCAAGTCCGCATCGGTTTGGATAATCCGGTCGACGATGCGTACGTACTGCACGTTGATGGGATACCCCTCCAGAATCATCTTCGCGCCGTCCAGCGCTTTTTCTTTCCCCTTGAAACGGGTCACTTCGTTCTTCAGCCAGGTAAAGTTACCGTTGATGTGGTACGAAAAGTCGTTTACCTGGTCTTGCCAGCCTAACGAAAGCTCGATACCCTCGTTCACCACTTCCGCGCTGTTTTGCTTGGGGATGGAGGCGTTACCGTGTACGCTCGGGGCGGGCAGGTTAATCAGGATATTGTCGGTACGCTTCTTGAAATAGTCGGCCGTACCGGTAAGCCGGTGGTTCAGGAAGCCGAAGTCGATACCGAGGTCGGTGATGTAGGTGGTTTCCCACGTGAGGTTGGCGTTGGCGATAGCCGTTTGAGCCATTCCCATCACCAGGCTGTTGTTCAGGATGTAGTTTTGCGTGTTATAGGTAGAAATCGCATCGTAGTTGCCTACTTCGGTACCGCCGTTGTTTCCCAGCGAGCCGTACGAACCGCGGATTTTCAGCAGGCTCAGCCAGCCGGAGAAATCTTCCATGAACGCTTCCTTGTCCAGACGCCAGCCCGCGGATACCGAAGGGAAGTATCCCCACCGGTTTTCTTTCAGGAACCGCGACGAACCGTCGGCGCGCAGGTTGGCTTCGAGCAGGTACTTGTCGTCCCAGTTCAGGTTGATACGCCCGAAGTACGAC
>DBGBSM010000381.1:0-8703 GCA_048468815.1 Parabacteroides sp. | reverse complement strand
GAAAGGCGCCACCGCCGAAGCGCTCGCCGGCAACAACCTCCTGGTATACAAAGACTGCAAAAACGAAACGCCCGTACTGCTCCGCATCACGCCGGAAGGACAAGAAACGGTAATAGCCTATGCGGAAGACGAAAACTCCGGTTCGCCGGCAACCTTGCGTTCCGTAATCGAAGAAACGATCCGGGCGTATCCGGCCAAAAGCTACGGCTTGATTTTATGGAGCCACGGCTCGAACTGGTTCCCCTCTTCGATGGCCACGACCAAAGCGTTCGGGCAAGACGGAAGCAATTGGATAGAACTGCCGGGCTTACAACAAGCTATTCCGGACGATACGTTCGACTTTATTATTTTCGACGCCTGCTACATGGGCGGTATCGAAGTGGCCTACGCCTTAAAAAACAAAGCCGACTACCTCATCGCTTCGCCGGCCGAAGTTATGGGCGACAGCTTCCCTTACCGCACCTGCCTGCCGTATCTGTTTACGGAACCGGCCGACCTGCCTGCCGTATGCGAAGATTTCTACCGGTATTACAACAGTCAATCGTCGTGCACGATTGCCTTGATTTCGTTGAAAAAGCTGGATAAGCTGGCCGGAACGACCCACGAAATTATGAAAGCGAATTTCAGTAAAACGGACACGCTAACGCTCAAAACGCTGCAAAAGTATTTTCGTACACCTTTTTATAATATGTACGACTTCGACGATTATATCGGCCGGATCGCCACGCCGGAAGCATATACGCACTTCCAAACCGCCTTAAACGAGGCCGTACCGGTAAAAAAGGCCACCCCGTCGTTTCTGTTAATCTACGGAGGTTTCCACATTACCCATTTCAGCGGTTTATCCACCTTTATTCTGTATCCTGCGCTGAACGAAGCCATCGTAAACGAATACAAAAAGCTGGATTGGTACAAAGCCGTTTACGAATAAAAAAGACCTTCCAAAGAAGAACCGGCCTCCACAGAAGAAGACCCGAAACCGCCGACAAAAACGAACATGCGGCCGCCCCGTTCTTTTCGCATACGAGGTAACGGTGCCGGGAGCGTATGATTCGCAGCACACAGTACAACGATACGCAGCCTTTCTTCCTCTCTGCGCACGGTACGATGCGCGTAAAGCGGAACCTGCTTCGCCGAATCCGCGTTCATGCCATACCATTCGTCCTTTTTTGCCCGGAAAAACTGTATTCTTAGCTTACGAATATAAATTCGCAGCCTGCGAATATATATCCTAAGGTTGCGAATTTATATTCGCAGCCTGCGAATACAGTTTTCCCGCCGACAAAACCGGATTCCACCGAGCATGAAACGAAAAAATTCCTTCATGCAAAGACCCAAGATCGATTTCAGAATAAAAATAAAGAAGAAAAGCTGCCGTTACCTGTTCCGCTCTGAAAGACACCGGACTCGTGGTATGAGCCTCCGGGCCCCGGGCGACGAGCGTTAAGCAGACCGGCCGAAAGCGAGCGTTAAAAAAGCCACCCCTCACGCATACAACACCGCCCCGGCCGCCCCAGCCAGCACAATCATCAGGATCGGGTTCACCTTAAACTTCCACACCAACACGAACGAAGCCCCGAAAATCAGGAAACTCTTATAATCGATAAAGTTATCCGAGTTCATCAGCAGCAGCGCTGCCGCCGCAATCAAGCCCACCGTAGCCGGGCGCAACCCCAGGAAAGCCGCTTCCACGAACCGGTTATTTTTAAACTTCGCGAAGAAATACGAAATCAGCAACACCAATACGAACGAAGGGAAGCTCACCGCAAACGTAGCGATTATCGCCCCCCACACCGTACCCGTAGCCGTGTATCCGATATACGTAGCGCTGTTGATGCCGATGGGCCCCGGCGTCATTTGCGAAATCGCCACGATGTCGGTAAACTCCTGCGTACTGATCCAACCGTAGTGCTCCACCACCTCGGCCTGAATAAGCGACAACATCGCATAGCCGCCCCCGAAACCGAAAAGCCCGATTTTCAGGTATACCCAAAACAACTGCAAATAAATCATATCACCCCCTGTTCTTAAACCGCCGGTACAACAACCCGCCTATGGCGGCTACTATAATAACATACACAGGCGACACGTTCGCCTTCCAGATCAGCAACGCACTCGCCGCCGGAATAAGCCACTCCGCCCCCTTCAGCTTCACCGCCCGGGCCGTAGTAAGCACCGGAACCGCAATGAGCGCCACCACCGCCGGCCTCAGCCCCTTGAATACCCGCTCCACCCATACGTTATGCTGTATCTGCGAAAAAAACAACGCAATAGCCATAATAACGAAAAACGAAGGCAGAATCGTGCCCAGCGCACACACCACGCTTCCCCTTACTTTCGCCAGTTTGTAACCCACGAAAATGGAAATGTTCACGGCAAATATGCCCGGCAACGACTGCGCCACGGCGAACAAGTCGAGAAAATCGTCTTTCGAGAGCCAGCCGCGGTCTACCACCTCGCGCTCGATAAGCGGAATCATGGCATACCCCCCTCCGATGGTAAACATACCGATTTTCACGAACGTAAAAAAAAGAGTGAAATACAAACTCATAGGCTTACATATTTAACCGACGCGGATGCAAAGGTAGCGTTTCTCGCCCGATAACCCCGCCGCCTCCGGGTACGAAGTACTAAAAACAAACGAGGCAGGAAAGTAACGCCTTTCTGCCTCGCCCTATTTCTGAATAAATAACCATCTTCGACTCAATACTCTTCTTCGTTGAAAAAGAAATCCTCCTTACTGGGATAATCGGGCCAGATATCCTCCATACACTCGTATATCTCGCCTTCGTCTTCCATCTCCTGCAAATTTTCGATTACTTCCAAAGGCGCCCCGGAACGCTGAGCATAGTCGATCAACTCATCCTTCGTTGCAGGCCACGGAGCATCCTCCAGTTTCGATGCTAATTCTAATGTCCAATACATAGCTCATCCATTTTATAACCACCGCGTGGTTAGGGTTTTTAATTTTTCCGCAAAAATAGAATATTATTTCTTAGCTGCAAGTATAATCCCATATTATTTCTTCGCCGTTATGAAGAATACACTCCTTCCGGGCCAACACGAACAGGTAATCCGACAGCCGGTTGATGAATTTCAACACGTTATCTTCTACCGGGTCGGTTTCGGCCAGCCTGTATACCTGGCGCTCGGCGCGCCGGCAAACGGTACGGCACACGTGCGCCAGCGAAGCCGGGCGGCCGCCTCCCGGAAGCACGAAACAGGTTTGCTTGGGTAAAGCGCCGTCTATCCGGTCGATTTCCCTTTCTATCCGGTCGATGCTTTCGGCGGTAACCTTGCTCTCTACACGCAGCTCCGTGCGCTCCTGGTCGGTTGCGAGATAAGAACCGATTGTAAACAGTTTATGTTGCACGAAATGCAGAAAATTTTTATCCTTTTCGTCGTCGAGCGCATCGATCAACAAACCGATAAACGAATTCAGCTCGTCGATGGAGCCGTAACTCTCGATTCGCTGATGGGCTTTCGATACGCGCTGGCCCCCCACCAACGAAGTGGTTCCTTTATCGCCCGTGCCTGTATAAATCAAACTTTTCTTCTTTTCTTCCATTCTTTTTCCAATTTAGCGAGCTCAGCGCCCGTTCGAATTTTCCTTGCATAACTTCTTATACCGGTATGAAACCGTATGTAAACACACGCTAAAAATAAACTATATAATTCCGTTTGTAAAGCTTCGGATCAAAGAAAGCCAACCCCATCGAATCGAGGTCGATACTTACCGTAACCGCCGGATGCGCACGCGCCTCTTTCCAGAAAGCCCTCATTTCCTTACTGGCAGCAATCCCGTCGAAAACAAACACCGTACCGGGATGCACATACGCTACCGCTTGCCTGAAAAAAAGCGAATTGCGTTGCCGTTCGTACGCCGTATTGAAAAAAACGAAATCCACCTGCGGCAATTCGCCTAACACCGCCGGTAACAAGGCTGCATATTCGCCTATGCGAATATCAACCGGATTACGGCCCTCCTTGTTCAACAACTCCGCGGCAATTCCGGCAAGCCGGGGCGAGCCTTCGAGCGCCACGCACCCCAACCCGGTAGCATACGAGGTAAGATACAGGGTGGAAATGCCTGCTCCTATCCCTACCTGCACGATATTCCGGCTGCCGAAATACGTAACCAGGCGAAACAATAACCGCCCCTTTTTCCGGGTAATGGCCTCGCGTTGCACCATTTCGCCCACCGTACAGGTACGCAGGCGGTTTTTATGCCGCCGGTCAGGATATGTAATCCGGTCGGGACAATACAGCAGCTTGCGGCGCTCCAGCTCGATCGTATCGAAACGATAATACGGGCGACGCTCTTCTATCACCTTTGTAATCAAATTGAAAACGAAAGGCGAATGCACACCGAAGCCTTTCCTGTACCGCATCTTCCGGTACAGCTTCCGCACGATTCTGTTTCCGGGTAACAACTGCATATCGGTAGGTAGCTGTAAATACGGCTGCAAAGCTATGAAAAAAATACGTTCCGTTTACTTTTCCGTGGAAATAGACGCAAGGAAAAAAACCGGGGAAGACGCACGGGAGGCAAGCAATCCGCACACGGTTACAGCAGACAGGATTGGGTTAATCGAGCATCAGGGTCATATACGCACGACAGCCGGTAAACAACAACCGGGTAAGCTCCGGCATCGTGAGCGGAAGTGCTTCCGCAACCGGCCGCTCCGATTTACGGCAAACGCCGTGTCGGATAAGATAAAAGCCCGTATTGCCGGGCAACCAATCGTCAGCTACATAAACGACAAGCGTGCAGGCAGGATGGTGCTGCGCATAAATGCCCAACATCGCCTCCGCATCGATTACCCGCGCCATTCCGTAAGGAACAGCCTCCGCTGCAACGAACTCCCGGTACTGCACCGGGCTCCCGGCGTAGTACGCAGCTATGCCGCTCAACAGGGCGTCTTTCGCTTCGTCGTTGTCGGCCACGCACTCTTTTACCAAACGGGTGCCGTCAGGCAACGGATACGCAAAAGCCATTCCCGTTATCGTATCGCCAGCGGGCGAAACGAGAAAAACGTCGCCCCCGCTTATCGCCGAATCCGTCAGGATATTCCGGAAATCAGGGGGTGTATGTTGTATGCCACACGAGCGTTCCTTCATTTTTTTATCGAAATAGCCGTATAACCGGCGGCAACACGCATCGAAAGCAGCCCCTTTTTCCCGGAGCTCCGTTACACGGCGAACCGGATAAGCCGCTGCGCCGTTCCCTGCAGGCATACAATCGCGCAGGCGGCAGTACATGGCCTCGGCATAGCCCGTTTTCCGGTAAAAGCCGAACAGCCACTCTTCGGCCGGAATCAACACCGACAGGTAGTCGCCGCGCCGCCGCATACGTTCGAACGCGGCACCCAACAGCTCCTTCATCAAGCCGCGGCCACGTGCAGCGGGAACGGTAGAAGCGCCGGATATATACGAGACAGGAATTTCCATGCCTTCGTACGTCATCGGGTACGGAAGCAGTTGCAACGCGGAAAGTACCTTTCCGTCCTCCTTATATACTACGGTATTTTCCGGCCGGTATACCCGGTCGAAATAGAAACCGGCAAACGCTTCGTCGTCGTGGAAACACGTTTGCCAGAGGTCTTTTACTTGCTGTTTGTCGCTTTTCATCGTATTACTTCACAGGGTTATCCGGCCCGGTACACGTTTTCTATCTCTATCGATACATTGTATTTATTCAGCACGGCCACCGGATTATACGACAGCTTGGCCTGCCTGAGCCCGGCGTCGCCCACATCCTCCTCGCGGTTTACATACGCCACCTGGCTGTAACGCTCCGAAATATCCCTGACGAACGCCTGGTTAATCGTTTCGTATACGCCGTCGTAGGCGCGCAACCCCTTTTCGATATGCACGAACAACGTATCGCGCACCACTTCGCCTACCGTAAGAGCCACCGCTTTGCCGTCCGCCTTGAGCAGGGCGCCTTCGAACCCGAGCCGGTCGTACGCATCGAGCACTACTTTTACCATCGACTCCTCGTACTCGAACAACGGGGCGCTTTTTTCTACCGTCTGCCGGAATTCCCGGAAAAAAGCCGCCGCTTCCCGCCGGTTCCGTTCGTCGATACGCACGTACTCGAAATCCGGCCAGGTGCTACGGAACTTATTTACACGATTCCGCTTCTTATTGTATTTCCGGCCTGGCAACTCGGCGAGTGCCTGTGCCTCGTACAAATAATCGCCCCAATCCCGCAAAGCCTCCGTTTTACCGGAGAAATCGCGTTGCAGCTCCAGCGCCGCGTCTTCCGGAACGGCCGAAAGTACGAGGGGCATCTGTCTGTCGAGGCAGTAACGTGCCAGTACAGCGAGCGACTCGCCGGGTGGAAGCGCCCCCACCGGAAGAGCGAACGAAGTTACCTGCATGTGTTCCTCCTCCGAGCCCTTGATAAAAAGCGTATCCCGGTAAATAGCATATTCATAATTGAAATACGGGGCCCACATAAACAATCCCCCCACGGTAAAATCGCATGTTCTGTAAGGCTGGCGGGCGAAGTAAGGACTTAGCTGCGCTACCGTTTCCAACGTAACAGGCTGAAACTCCAACATACCTTTTTTAGTTAATCTTTCCCGGACCGTTTTTCCGGCACTCGTTACGGTACATTCTTCCGGGGACGCAATATTACACATTTCCATTCAAATTTGTTTCTAATACTTCTTAAATCCGTACGGCAGTAAAAATAACGGACATCCGGCTATGTTGGGTAAAACAAAAACGCGTCCGGTTAAGTTGAATCTGCCGGATACTATTTATCTTTGTTCAATAAAATAATCGAAGACAGGGGGCACCTCTGTTTTTATTTCAAAAAGCGATTTAACTATCCGGACAAATGAAAACTCATCTTTTTCTATTTCTATTCATGCTTACCGCACCGCTCGTGTACGCACAAGAAAAAAGCTGCGGAGTAAAATCAGCCGTTCTTTACCAGGAGTCGCACGCGCAAGGCCGCGTAACCCCAATCACTACCTACGTCGACGAGTTCGGACGCCGGAGAGCTTCCGAATTCAGCATCCGGCTCGGTAAGAATAAATTCCTGCATTTCCGCCACATCGTTTACGACACCTACGTACTGTCGCTCAGGTCGGACGAGCAAACGGCCGAGAAACTGCCCGTGGAAGCGGAAACGGTGAATTACCTCCGGCTCACGCCCCGGATAATAAAAAAACGGAACATACAAAAGGCTGGCGAAGAAACGGTTGCCGGCAAGCCGTGCATCGTATACACGTTAACCACCCCTTACCACGGCGGCGTATTCGACGATAAAGTATGGGTATGGGAAGGCTTGGTACTGAAAGAAGAACGCGCCAGCCACGGAATAAGCGTCAGCAGCACCGTCACCGTACAGGTAGATGAAGCGGCGGAAATAAGTCCGGACAAATTCACCGTGCCCGCCGGCATAACGATTCGCTGAAAGCGGATGCCGCACTTATCCGGTTCGCTTACAATCGGGCGCCCCGAACCAACAAACCGGCGCAGGAGTTTGTTTGTATAGTAACAAATCGGACGGCAATCGGCAAAAAGTATTAAAAAGTCGGTTCAATATACCGTTAATACGGGCAAAAGCGTTACTTTTGTGGCTCCTAACGGGTTAAATAGATAAAAAGAATGGATAAAGTAAGTTATGCACTCGGTCTGAGCATCGGGAACAATTTCATGAATTCCGGGATTACCCATCTTCAGACGGAAGATTTCATGCAAGGGCTGAGCGACGTATTGTCAGGCAAGAAACCCGAGCTCGACTACGAAGAAGCCAAGCAAGTAATCAACGACTTCTTCGGAAAGCTGCAACAGGAAAAGTTCGAAAACAACAAAAAGGCCGGCGAAGAGTTCCTGGCCATCAACCGGAAAAAAGCGGGCGTAACGGAATTGCCGAGCGGCCTGCAATACCAGGTGCTCCGCAAAGGAGACGGCCCGGTACCCACGGCTTCCGACAAAGTGAAAGTACATTACACCGGCTCGCTGATCAACGGCCAGGTATTCGACAGCTCGGTAGAACGCGGTACGCCGGCCGAGTTCGGCGTAACCCAGGTGATACCCGGCTGGGTGGAAGCGTTGCAACTGATGCCGGCAGGCTCCAAATGGAGGCTGTTCATTCCTTCCGCATTGGCATATGGCGAACAAGGAGCCGGCCAGAGCATAGAACCCAACAGCACCTTAATTTTCGATGTGGAACTATTAGATATCGTAAAATAAATAATCAAGATGAAAAAAATCAGTGTTTTAGTTGCCTCCGCTCTCGTAGCGTTAAGCGTAACGACCATTTCGTGCGACTCCAAGAAAAATGTACGGCTTACCAGCGCTGTCGATAGCGTCAGCTATGCGTTGGGTATCGCTAACGGCGACGGATTCCGCCAGAGCTTGAAATCCGCTCCGGGCGAACCCATCAACGTAGACATTTTATTGGCTGCTTTCGAAATCGCCATGAAGAACGACTCGGCCGCCATGAAGATGACTCCCGACCAGGCCGGCGCCTACATGCAGAAATACTTTACGGAAGTGCAAACCCAGGCCAACCAGAAAACCAAAGAAGAAGGCGAAAAGTTCTTAGCCGAAAACAAAACGAAAGACGGCGTATTCACTACCGAAAGCGGATTGCAATATAAAGTGATTACCGAAGGAACGGGCGCCAAGCCGGCCGCTACCGACAAGGTGAAAGTGCACTACAAAGGCACGTTGCTCGAC
>DBGBSM010000380.1:0-17485 GCA_048468815.1 Parabacteroides sp. | reverse complement strand
GTTTGTTGCTATCATTCTGTCGGTTTTCTTGTTATTCTGTTATTCAAGTGCGCAATATTAGCGATTATTTTCGAATGTATTGCAATTTTCGGGGAAATATCTGAGAAAAAAGCATCGCAGGGACGAAACGGACGAACGAACCGAACGTTGGCCGGCAGGAAACGGACGGCACCCGGAACGTTCCGGAAACCGGAATAATCCGAACCGAACGCCTGACACCGACCGGTAGGTTACCTCCGCCATCCAAAATCCGGAAAAGCAATAATCCGCAGCGGAAAGCCGTACCATAGCGCACAATTCCCCGACTGGCAGAAAGAAATTTTATTTTTTTTCTTTACTTTTGGCCCCTGAAAACACAAATCAAACCCATTACCCCATGAAACCGACCCGTATCCTCGAAATCTGCGCCAACTCGGCCGCCAGTTGCATCGAAGCCGAAGCCGGAGGCGCCTCCCGCGTAGAGCTCTGCGCCGGCATTCCCGAAGGCGGCACCACGCCCAGCTACGGCGAAATCCGCACGGCAAAAGAAAACTGCCGCATCGACATCAACGTAATCATCCGTCCGCGGGGAGGCGATTTCCTGTATTCGCCCCAAGAAGTACAATCCATGCTGTACGATATAGCGCTGGCCAAACAGTTCGGCGTACACGGCGTGGTATTCGGCTGCCTGACGGCCGAAGGCGACATCGACACCGCCCTGCTTCACCGATTGGTAGCCGCCGCCAAGCCGGAACTGTCGGTTACCTTTCATCGCGCATTCGACGTATGCCGCGACCCGTTTACCGCGCTGGAGCAACTGATCGACGCCGGATGCGACCGCATCCTCACCTCCGGGCAACAGCGCAACGCCGTAGAAGGGATTCCGCTTATAGCCGAATTGGTAAAACGGGCGGCCGGACGAATTATCATCATGCCGGGATGCGGCGTACGGGAGAACAACATCGCGCAGATACAAGAAGCTACCGGCGCCGTGGAGTTCCACACCTCCGCCCGCAGCCTCGTACAGAGCCGGATGGTTTACCGAAACGAAAACGTACCGATGGGTTCGAGCGCCCCCGCCTCGGAATTCGAAACCGAAGTAACCGACAGCGTGAAAGTAGCCGCCTGCCTGAACGCCTGAAAACATCCCTGTACACGGCATGCCGGATGTACAGGGAAACCCCGTAAACCGTGCTTAACGCCGCTATCTGTTTAAGAATTTCTTTACGCGTTCGTCTGTTTACTAACCTATATAGTTAAATCTTTTCCGGTCTGTAACTTGCCAGTTCGACGGGAAAGGATTAATTATAAATTCTTGTATTCAGCCAAATAAAAGAATAAAACATCTCATTACAATCTAACTTAATTCAATCAAATCTAAAACTACAAGAATTATGAAGCACCCTATGTCGCTTTTTTTCCGGCAACGGCATGCGCATGCCGCACCTTCCGGAAATAATTGGAGAAAAGCTTCCCTTTGTTTGTGTTTGGCCCTGTGCACCGGGGCCGTGTTGCCCGGGTACAACCCCGTACACGCCAACCCTACCGTGCCGGAAGCAAAGCCGGTACCGGTATCCCAGCAAACCAAAAAGATAAACGGCCGGGTTACAGACACCTCCGGGCTGCCGGTTATCGGAGCGAACATCGTTGAGAAAGGAACCGCCAACGGTACCGTTACCGACCTCGACGGCCATTTTTCGCTATCCGTTTCACCCGGCGCCGTACTCAGGATTTCGTATATCGGCTACCTCGACAAAGAAGTTCCGGTAAAAAACCAGTCGGTTTTCAACCTCCTGTTAACCGAAGATACCCAAAAGCTCGACGAAGTGATCGTGGTAGGGTACGGTACACAGAAGAAGGTAAACCTCACCGGCGCCGTGAGCAACGTAAAAGCCGACATGCTCGAAAACCGTACCACCCCGAATACGGTAAACATGCTTACGGGGCAAGTAGCCGGAGTTACGATTATCCAGAATACCGGGCAGCCGGGAGCGGATGCCGGAACGCTCCGCGTACGGGGCGTAGGTACGCTGGGTAACGCCGAGGCGATGGTGATTATCGACGGAGTGGAATCGTCGATGAGCAGTGTCGACCCGAACGACATCGAAAGCATCTCCGTGCTGAAAGACGCGGCGGCCTCGTCTATTTACGGGGTACGGGCCGCCAACGGCGTTATCCTCGTTACCACGAAGAAAGGAACGGCCGGCAAACCGGTTATCTCGTACAACGGATACGTAGGCTGGCAAGAAGCCGTACGGATGCCGAAGTACCTCGATTCGTACAACTATGCCACGCTGTTGAACGAAGCCTATGCCAACGACGGCCTGAACAAACCGTATTCCGACGAAGCGTTGCAAAAGTTCGCCGATGGCAGCGACCCCGACCACTACCCGAATAGCGACTGGCTGGGCACGCTGCTGAGCGAAAACGGCTTTTTCCATAACCACCACCTCAGCATCATGGGCGGTTCCGAAGCGATAAAGTATGCCGTATCGTTCGGGTTCCATGAGAAAAACGGATTGATGCCCAACACGAACTACAACAAGTTCAACGTGCGGGCCAACCTCGACGCCAAGCTGAACAGCCGCCTCGACTTCTCTATCAACATGGCCGCTTACCGCGACCGCATGGCGGCGCCGGCCGAAGGGGTAACCAACATCCTGCACTACGCTTTCCGCGAAACGCCGGTTACGCCGATTCGATTCGGCAATGGGAACTACGCTTTGTTTAAGAACGAGCACAACTCGGTAGCCTACGCCCACGAAAGCGGTTTGTACAAGGAGTACAACAACAACTTCCAGGGTAGCGCGTCGTTCGGCTACAAAATCATCGACGGCCTTACCCTGCGCGGAAAGGCGGGAACGATTTTCAACCTGATAGACAACCCGACGTTCTATAAGAAAATAAACTTCTTTACCGCCGACTCCGACAGCCCGGTCAAATCGACACGCAACTACGTAAAGAACTACGACAAAAAAACGTTGGAAATCAACCTCCAGGCATTTATCGACTATGCCAGGACGTTCGGCAAGCACGACATCCACGTACTCGCCGGCTACTCGCAACTGTACAACCAGTACCGCACCCTCAGCGCCCTGCGGAAAGACCTGCCGGCCAGCAACAGCTTAGGCGAAATCAACGCCGGCGACATCACCACGCAGGAAACGTCGGGCAACACGGTGGAGTATGCCCTGCGCTCCGGATTCGGCCGTTTCAATTATACCTTTGCCGACCGGTATCTGTTCGAAGCGAACGTACGGTACGACGGCACCTCGCGTTTCCCCAAAGACAAACGGTTCGGCGCGTTCCCTTCGTTCTCGGCCGGATGGCGTATTTCTGAAGAAGACTTTTTCAAGGCTTCGTGGGTAGACAACCTGAAAATACGCGCGTCGTGGGGACAGCTGGGAAACCAGGAAATCGGGAATTATGCGTTTTATAATACGTATATGTTCGGACAGAACTACAGTTTCGGCAACCTGCTTACGCCCGGTATCTCCATCGACAGCCAGATGGCGAACGCCATTATCACCTGGGAAAAAACCGACCAGGTAGACGTGGGTATCGACGCCGGATTCTTTAACGGCAGACTGACGTTTACCGGCGACTTCTTCGTGAAGAATACGAACGACATTTTGCTGAGCCTGCCCATTCCGGAAATCGTAGGGGTGGACGCACCGACCCAAAACGCCGGAAAGGTACGCAACACGGGTGTGGAACTGCAAATCGGCCATAACAACCGGGTACGCGATTTCAACTACTCGGCCACCTTCAACTTCAGCTATGTGCACAACGAAATTACCGACCTGAAAGGAGGCGACACGCCGGGACGTTCGGTAGGCGACCCCATCCACAACATATACGGATACATCTGCGACGGCATTTTCCAGAACCAGGCCGAAATAGACGCCGCGCCCAAACAAACTACCGGCTCGGTAGTACCGGGCGACCTGAGGTATCGCGACTTGGATAACAGCGGCACGGTAAACGAGAAAGACCGCACCTCGCTGGGCACCTACTTCCCGAAAATCAACTTCGGCCTCCGGTTGACGGCGGGCTACAAAAACTTCGATTTCTCCGCCCTGTTGCAAGGCGCCGGCATGGTCGACGCGAAAGTGAAAGCCGAAATCAGCCGCGCTTTTTACAACGGCGGCAAAGTAACGGAAGCACACCTCGACCGGTGGACACCTGCGAACCCCGGCGCCACCTATCCGCGGCTTTCCATGACCGGTTCGAGCAAGAACTGGGAATCGTCGTCGTTCTGGGTGCAAAACGCTTCGTACCTGAAGATGCGGAACCTGCAAGTAGGGTATACCGTACCGGCGAAGTTCCTCGCACCGGCCGGCATCTCGCGTCTGCGCCTTTATTTCAGCGCCGACAACCTGTTTACCATCACCGGATTCGACGGAGTCGACCCGGAAGCGGCTTACAACTTCGGCGACCTCTCCGTATCGAGCAGCTATTACCCGCTGACGCGGAATTATTCGTTCGGCGTAAATGTATCATTTTAATCAAGCAGCTAATATTATGAAACTCAAATATCAAATCCTTTCTTTTATACTGTTGGCGGGAACCGCCTGCAACGACGGATTCCTCGACCGGATTCCGAAAGACGAGCTTTCCGACGAGTCGTTCTGGCAAGTGGAAGAAGACGCGGTAAAGTATTCGACCGGCATTTACCGGTACCTGCCGCAAACCGAGAACCATACGATCATGACGGATTGCTACACCGATAACGCGGTACCCGTGCACGTGGGTGCGGAACAAGGCCAGCTTTCCGCCGGCACCGCAACAGCCAGCAACCCGCACTTCAAGCAGTTGTGGCAAGACCAGTACGACGGTATCCGCCGGTGTAATATCTTCCTGGCCAACATCGACAAAGTGGATATGAACGACGGGAAGAAAACGGTGCTTATCGGCGAAGTGGAATTCCTGCGCGCCTTTATGTACGCCACGTTGGTAAAGTACTTCGGCGGCGTGCCTATTTTGGAACATGCGCTGGCGCTGAACGAGCCGATACCGGCCCGTAACACGGAAGAAGAGGTATACGCTTTTATCGTACGGGAAACGGAGAAGGCGGCGGCCAAGCTCCCCGTAAAACGCACCGAAACGAGTGAGATAGGACGCGCCACGAAAGGAGCCGCCTTATCGCTGAAAGCGATTATGAGCCTCTATTTCAAGAAATACGACGTAGCCGCCCAGACGGCGCAGGAGGTAATGAACCTGCACGTGTACGACTTGTTCGACCACTACGGCAACCTGTTCCAGCCGGACTTCGAAAACAACGCGGAAGTGATTTTCGACCGGCAATACGTGGAGAAAGCGACCAGCAGTAAATTAGGAAGCCTGATCGACCAGTATTTTTCGCCGCTGATGATGTCGGGCTGGGAAGCGCTTTCGCCTACCCAGGACTTAATCGACGCTTATCCCTGTATCGACGGCAAGCCGATTGGCGAATCGCGCCGGTACGACCCGGCGAAGCCTTTCGAAAACCGCGACCCGCGCCTGAAGTTCTCCATCCTGTGGGACGGCGAAGAGCTGGCCGGCAAAACGTACGACTCGAAGAATATGGGCGACGGCAACTCCACCCGGACGGGTTATACGATGCGGAAATACATCAATCCGAAGAACGACGGGAACAACGAGTACGGCTGGACGAACTTTATTTACATCCGGTACGCCGAAATCCTGTTGACATACGCCGAAGCGAAGAACGAGCTGAGCGGCCCCGACCAGAGCGTTTACGACGCCGTAAACCAGGTACGGCAGCGCCCCAGCGTAGAGCTGCCGCCGCTCCCCGCCGGACTGGATAAAGACCGGATGCGCGATGCCATCCGCCTGGAGCGCCGGCTCGAATTTACCTTCGAAGGTATCCACCTGTTCGACACGCGTCGCTGGCGTACCACCGAGGAAGCAGTAAAAAAACCGGTATACGGAAAGCTGGTCGACGGTAAACATATCTTCGTAGAGCAGCGCAGCTTCAACCCCGAGCGGGATTACCTCTGGGCGATTCCGCTTACGGAAATCGACCTGTCGAAAGGCAGCTTGGTACAGAACCCGAACTATTAATTGCTGAAGAATCCGCAGCCTTTCCGGTTGCGGATTTTTCTTTTCCCTACCCACCGATAGGTAGCCATCCGTTTTATTTTACCGCTTTTTAGGGATTTCACCCTCCACCGGAAAAGGGGAAATTTGCAGGCATAAAACAAACCTGATAAAACAAACGGATGATGAAAAGCAAAACCTGCCTGTTTATATGCCTGGCGGCGACCGCCTGCCTGGCTGCCTCCTGCAATAACGACGTACCCGGCACGCCGGAAACTCCCGAAACGCCGGAAGAAGAAAACGACCCGATTCCGCAAGACGTTATCCTGCACACCATCGCCCCGGGCGACACCGCCCGCTTTACAGCCGACAACACGCCGGTTTCCGCCGAAGTGAAAACCTTCGTCGTAAATGCCGTTTCCTATCGAGACTGGGTATACTTCTCGTTTGTAACGGGCGACAGCGTGGAAGTAGCGCAACCGTACAACAGCTGGGACTGGGACATCGCCTTCCACCGCTACGACATGCAAACCAACGGCGGCAAAACCGGTATCGGAAAAGCCGGCGTTATCATGCGCGAAGAGCAAGACTTCGCCACCCTTTTCACCCTACCCGAAACCGGATACTACGTAGATAAAATCGACTCCATCAACTATACCGGCATGCCCCCGATGAATACGGTTTCGTCTAAAAACCGGGAATTGAGCCGATACATGGAAGTAGATACCGAAAACATGCCTCCCCAATACAAGCTGTATCCCAACGTATTCGTTATCCGCACCGCCAAAGGCCGGTACGCCAAGCTGCGGTTTACCGACTACCGCGACGATAAGAACGTAAAAGGATACATCCGAATCGAATACATCTACCCGGTAAAATAAGGAGCGCCACCCATGAGAACAATCGGACTGATTGCGGCATTCGCACTCACCCTGACCCACCTCCCGGCCCGTGAAAACAGCCGGGAAGTATCCGGGTACGTCAAAAGCGCCGACGGGGAGGCGCTTCCGTATGCCCACATCGTAATTAAAAACACCGCCACCGGCTGCACGTCGGGGCCGGACGGTAAATTCAGCCTGCAACTGCCCGGGGCCGGAACGTATACCTTGGTAGTGCGCTACACCGGCTTCGAACCGGTAGAACAACCGATTACGCTTCGCAGCGACACTACCGTGAACTTCGCCTTGAAAGAAGACGCATGGAAACTGAGCGAAGTAACCGTAACCGGCACCCGTACCCCCAAGCTGTTGAAAGATGCGCCCACCATTACCCGCGTGATTACGGCCGGCGACATCCGGCGCATTCACGCCGTAACGGTAAAAGACGTACTCGAACTGGAACTGCCCGGCATCGAGTTTACCCGGCAAATGGACAAGAAAACCCCATCCATCAACCTGCAGGGGATGAGCGGCAATTACGTGCTCTTCCTGGTCGACGGCGAACGCCTGGCGGGCGAAACGCTCAACAACGTAGATTACAACCGGCTGAACGTAAGCAACATCGAGCGAATCGAAATCGTAAAAGGCTCGGCTTCGGCTTTGTACGGCTCGAATGCCGTAGGAGGCGTGGTGAACATCATCACCAAAAGCGTGCAACAACCGGCCGAAGCCTATGTAAACGGGAAATGGGGCAGCCACAACGAACAGCAATACGACGCTTCGGTAGGGACGAAAAACAAGCGGTTCAACACCTATACGGCCTACACGTACAAGCAGCTGGATACGTATGCCATTACCGGGAGCGACGGCTCCACCCCGATTTACGGCGGGCACGACCACTCCGTGAACGAAAAGCTGACCTGGCAACCCGCGGATGCGCTGCTCTTCACTGTCAAAGGGGGCTTCTACACCCGCGACGCGGATACCGACGACAAGGTAGCCGACCGGTACCGCGACTTCAACGGCAGCCTGCGAACCGGCTACCGGGTGAGCGACAACCATACGTTAGAAGCCACCTACCTGTTCGACCGGTACAACAAATACGATTTATTCAAAGTGTTGCATAACCGCACGGAGCTGACGTACCGGAACACGCAACAGACCGCCCGCATCCAGTATAACGGCACCTTCGCCCCGGGCAACCTCCTCACGGCAGGCGCCGAATATTTTCGCGACGGGCTGCTGTCGTACCAATTTACCGACGGCACGGAATATAGCAACAACACCTACGTGGCATTCGCCCAGCACGATTACAACCTTACCGGCCGGCTGAACATGGTATACGGCGTGCGGATGGACTACCATTCCGACATCGGCGCCCACTTCAGCCCGAAAGCCTCGTGGATGTACAAGCTCAATCCGTTTACGTTCCGGGCGTCGTACTCGCACGGGTTCCGCTCGCCTTCGCTCAAAGAGCTGCATACCTCGTGGGATATGGGCGGCATGGGTTTCCTGTGGATTCAGGGAAATCCGAACCTGAAACCGGAAAAGAACAACCACGTTTCGCTTTCGGCCGAGTACACGCGCGACCGGGTAAACTTTTCGGTAACGGGTTACTACAACCAAATCCAGGATAAAATTTCGTCGCTCACGCTTCCCCGCTCGCGCCCCGAGGTACAGGATACGTCGCTGTACGTAAACATCGACAAAGCCCGGGTATCGGGCATCGACGCGAACCTGGCGATAAAATGCCCGTACGGCTTTACGGTGCGCACCGCCTATTCGTACGTACGCGACCGGCAGATGCAGGACGGGCGCAACCTGTCGGCCACGCGCCCCCATACGGCTACGTTCGCACTGAGCTACGATTACGCCGCGCGAAGCAAAAAATACGACTTGAACGTAACCCTGACCGGCCGCATACAGAGCCGGGTGAATACCTGGCAAACGAGCAGCAGCGCGGCCGACGGGTACGAACCGCTCGACTACCCGGCCTACACGCTCTGGCGGCTGGCCGTAACCCAACACCTGTTCGGCGTCTATTCGCTGAATGCCGGCGTGGATAACCTTTTCAACTACAAGCCCGACCAAGTAACGGCGGCCAATACGCCGATTACTTCGGGTACCACTTTCTTCGTGGGCGTATCGGCCGCTATCGACCGTCTCTTCACGAGGAGATAACGCAACAGCATAACAATCCATAAACGATGAAACAGAAAAAGACACTGATTACCGGTATACTCGCAGGCATCCTGCTTCTTTGGGTTAGCTGGGAACGGGTAGCCTCGCCTACCCGGATTGCCCTGGTAAACTTTCCCGATTACCAGGTAGCACGCATGAGCCGCTCGCTCGACACCCGTTTTATCCGCCTGAAACCGCTTACCCTCGACGATTTCGACCGGTTAGGCGCGTACGACGCGGTAGCGGTATTCGGGATGGGCATCCGGATGACCGACGAGCACCGGGCGGTACTGAACAAGCTGAAAGAAAAAGGGATTCCCGTATTCAGCACGTCGGTAACCGACCCGGCGAACAAGATTTCGAGCCTCGACTCGGCGCAAAACGCCACGGTTTCGGCTTACCTGGCCAACGGCGGCACGGTAAACTACCGGAGCCTGTTCAACTACGTGCGGAAAACGCTTACCGGCAAAAGCCTGTTCGCCGGCGCTATCGAAAAACCGGTAGCAATCAGCTCGGACGTATTGTTCCACCTCGACAACGAGCAAGTATTCGAAACGGTAGCCGGTTACCGGGCGTATTACCAGGAAAAAGGCTTTTATAAGCCCGGCGCGCCCGACGTAGCGCTGATCGTAGGCATGGCCGGCCCGTTCGATTCGAACAAAGACCACCTCGACTCGCTGATTGCCTCCCTCGAAGCGCGCCACCTCAATGTATATCCGGTTTCGGGATTCGCCGGACGGCTCGACCTGCTGCGCGAAATCGACCCGGCCGCCGTAATCTATATGCCGCACGGACGGTTAGCGATGGGGCAGGGCGAAAAAGGGGTGGAATGGCTGAAAGCACAAAACATCCCGGTATTCTGCCCGGTTACACTGCTCGATACGTACGATAACTGGATGGCCGACAAGCGCGGGATGGCCGGCGGCTTTATGAGCCAGAGCATCGTAATGCCGGAGCTCGACGGCGGTATCGCACCGTTCGCCCTGAACGCCCAGTTTATCGACCGCGACGGACTGTACCTGTTCAAGCATATCCCCGGCCGGCTGGAACGATTTACCGACCTGGTAGCCAACTACCTCAAGCTGCAAACACTTCCGAACAAAGATAAAAAAGTAGCCGTTTATTATTATAAAGGCCCCGGCAACAACGCCCTTACGGCAGCCGGCCTCGAAGTAATCCCCTCGCTGTATAACTTCCTCCGGAAACTGAAAGCCGAAGGGTATACGGTAACGAACCTCCCCGGCAGCGAAAAGGCATTCAAGGAAATGCTGATGCGGCAGGGCCCGGTATTCAACTCGTATGCCGAAGGGAATATCCGGAAATACTTAGACTCCGGCTATCCGGCCTGGGTAAGCGAAGCGGAGTTCGAAAACTGGCTGGAGGCTTCGGTAAGCCCGGCTATGCGCGATTCGCTGGCTGCCCGTTACGGGAAAGGGCTGGGCGACTTCTATACGCGTGAGAAAGACGGCACGGAGCAAGTAGCCGTTACCCGCATCGACCTGGGAAATATCGTATTGCTGCCGCAGCCCACACAGGGCACGGGCGAAAACTCGTTCGCGGCCGTACACGGAGCGAATGCCGTTCCGCCGCCCCATTACATCGCCTCGTACCTCTGGGTGCAGCAGGGCTTCCGGGCGGATGCGATGATTCACTTCGGCACGCACGGCAGCCTCGAATTTATTCCCGGCAAGCAGGTAGCCCTGTCGCAAGACGACTGGACCGACCGCCTGGCGGGTTCGCTGCCCCATTTCTACCTGTACACCATCAGCGACGTAGGCGAAGGGCTTATCGCCAAACGGCGCAGCTACGCCACCACGATTACCCACCTCACGCCGCCGTTTATGGAAACCGGTCTCCGGAGCGAAGTGGGTCGGTTACTCGACGACATCGAGCGGTACCTCGCTACCGACCTCAAAGACGAAGGGCTGAACCGGAAGATAAAGGACACCGCCATCCGGATGGGATTGCACCGCGACTTGCAACTCGACAGCCTACGCACCCGGCTGTATACCGACGAGGAAATCGAAAAAATCGGGAACTTCGCCGAAGAGCTTTCCTCGGAGAAGATTACGGGTGCCCCCTATACGCTGGGCGTTCCGTACGAAGAAAGCCGAATCCTTTCGTCGGTACGGCTGATGTGTACCGAGCCGGTTGCCTACAGCCTGGCGAACCTCGACCTAACCCGGGGCAAAATAACCCGGAAGCAACTCGACAATCAGGCCTTTTTCAACCGTATGTACCGCACGAAAGCTCAGGCAGCGGTACAACAGGTGCTGGCCAATCCGGCGCTGGCCGGAAGCCCGGCTTTCCTGGCCACGTTGGGTATCTCCGGAAACGACCTCACGGAAGCCGCACGGATTAAAGAGGCGGCCGAACCGGCTATTAACAAACGGATGGCGGCAATGATGGCGCAGATGCAGAAAAACAAAGCGGAAGGAAAAGCTACCGCACGCCCGCAACATCCGGCCGGCGTACCCAAAACCGGCGAAATGCCGGAAAGCGTAAAGAAAATGCTGGCCGAACGAGCCGGGCAAGCCGGCACGCATGCGGCAGATACGAACGGGATGCCCACCCAACCGCCTGCCGGCGCAATGCCGGCGCATCGCCGCGACACGGTAAGCCGCGAACAGGTATTGTTCGCCGAAGCAGTGCTGAACATCCGGCAGGCCGTACAGCAAGTGAATACATACCGCGAATCGCTCCGGCGGAGCCCTTCGCTCGAATTGGAGGCGTTGGTGCGGGGCCTCGACGGCCGGTACATCGCTCCCACCCCGGGCGGCGACGTAATTTCCGACCCGAACGTGCTTCCTACCGGACGCAACCTGTACGGCATCAACGCCGAAGCCACCCCCACCCCGGCGGCCTGGGAAAAAGGGAAGGAATTGGCGAACCGGTTGCTGGCCGAGCATGCCAAAGCGCACGGGGGCGCCACGCCGCAGAAAGTGAGCTTTACGCTGTGGTCGGGCAGCTTCGTGGAAAGCGAAGGGGCCACGATTGCCGAGATATTGTACTTGTTGGGGGTAGAGCCGGTTCGCGACCAGTTCAACCGGGTGCTCGACATCCGGCTTATCCCGTCCGAAGCGTTGGCGCGGCCGCGCGTAGACGTGGTAGTGCAAACCTCGGGACAGCTCCGCGACATCGCCGCCTCGCGCCTCACGCTGATACAAAAGGCGGTGGAAATGGCGGCTTCGGCTTCGGACGGCGGCGAGAATTACGTAAGCAAAGGGCGCACCGATGCCGAACGGGTGTTGCTCCATAAAGGCTTTTCGCCTAAGGAAGCGCGCGAATATGCCACCCGCCGGGTATTCGGGGGCGCCAACGGCATGTACGGCACCGGCATCACGGCGATGGTGGAAAGCGGCGACCGCTGGGAAAACGAATCGGAAATCGCACAGGTATACCTCAACAACATGGGAGCCGGCTACGGCACCGACGCCGATTGGGGCGCTTTCAAGGCGGGGATTTTCGAAGCGGCGCTGCAAAACACCGAAGCGGTGGTACAGCCGCGCCAGAGTAATACGTGGGGCGCCCTGAGCCTCGACCACGTATACGAGTTTATGGGCGGCATCACGCTTACGGTACGCAACGTAACGGGTACCGACCCTGACGGGTATTTCAACGATTTGCGTAACCGCCACCAGGCGCGCTTGCAGGATTTGAAAACGGCCGTGGGGGTTGAAACGCGTACTACGCTGTTCAATCCGACCTATATGAAGGAACAGATGAAAGGGGGCTCTTCGGCTGCCAACGCGATGGCCGAAACCGTACGGAATACGTACGGCTGGAACGTGATGAAACCGAAAGCCATCGACCAGGAAGTATGGGATAAGTATTACCGAATCTTCGTAGAAGACGAAATGGGCATCGGCATCCGCTCGTTCTTCGAAGGGCAGAACCCGGCGGCTTTGCAGGAGGTAACGGCGGTTATGATGGAAACGGCGCGCAAAGGGTACTGGCCGGCTACCCCGGAACAGCTCCGGGCTATCGCCTCGCTGCACGAAGCGCTGGTGGAAAAGCACGACGCCGGGTGCAGCGGGTTCGTATGCGACAACGCGAAGCTGCGCGCCTTTATCGGCGAGCAACTGCCGCAACAGCAGGCCGAACTGTACCGCGAAAAGATAGCTTCGGCGCGTAACGCCTCTGCCGGTGCGGATACCCGGGGAGTGGTACTCGAAAAAGACAAGAACCTGCCCGGGCAGCCCACGCCGGAGGCCGAAAAAATCAACTCGTTCAACTTAGCGTTACTTATCTTCGGCGGTATCGCCGTAATAGGCGTGCTGGCCGTGATGCTGAAAAGAAGGAAACGGACATCCCGGAGGAACTGACGATGGATACGATTTTACTTTTATTGTCGTTCTTCGTGGTAATCAAAAGTTTGTTTATGACGAGCCTGTTGCCCAACCGGTGGTACCGCGCCGGGTTCAGCCTCTTGCTGGGGCTGTTCGTGGCGGCCGCTCATCCGTACGCGCTCGAAATAAACAAACTCGCGCTGCAACACGGGTTGGCGCAGCAAAACGCGCTGATGAATATCTCGCTGGCGGTGATGGCGGATGCGCTGCTGACGTGCTATTTTTGCATCGCCCGCCTGCACGACCGCGGCGAAGCGGAAAAAAAACTTCCCGGATATACCGTATGGTTACGGCACACGCCCTCGCTGTTGGTATTCCCGGTGCTGTACTACATCCATATCACCCTCTTTTTTTCGTTCCCGGGCACCGATTTCGGGCTGCTTACCGGGCTGCTGGCCGGTACGGTAACGGTAGCGTTCGTGGCGGCTTCGTTCGGGATGCGGCGGTGGATACGCGAAAAAGAGTTGTTGCTGGAAATGGTTATCCTGCTTACGTTTTTTATTTGTATGCTGGTAATCAGTTGCTCCGTTTTCCACCCGTCGGCGGCCATTTACCACCGGGGGGCTCCTACCGATTGGGCAGCCTGCCTGTATACCTCGGGCTTGTTGCTGGCATTGGCGGCGGCCGGCGCCGTACTGAGCCGGTTAAAGAAACGCATTATCCGATTTTTCAAACACGTATAAACAAATGGAACACGTATCGAATCTTTTATTCTGGATATCCAACGGGCTGTTAGTGCCCGTTATCGTGGGGTTGCTCTTCTTCTTTCTCAAAAGCATTTTGCTGTTGGGGGGCTTCGTGGGGCAATACCTGCAACACGCGAAACGCGACAAACAACTGCAACGGCGCATGAAAACGCTTACGGCGGAGTTGCTCGCCCCGTTTGCCGGCGAACTGAAAGCGCAACCCCACTCGCTGTTTACCGAAACGGCGCGGCAATTGCTGGATGCCTCGGGCGAGGCGGCTCGCAACCGCACGTTGTCGGAGTACGAAATCACGGCGGATGCGGAGCTGGGCCAATACAAGCTGTTGGTAAAGTTCGGCCCCATCTTAGGGTTGATGGGTACGCTTATCCCGATGGGGCCGGCGCTGGCGGGGCTTTCGTCGGGCGATATTTCGTCGATGGCGTATAACATGCAGGTGGCGTTCGCCACCACGGTATTGGGGTTGTTTGCGGGCGCCGCAGGCTTCGTTTTGCTCCAGGTAAAGCAGCGCTGGTTCACCGCCGACCTGGTGTACCTGGATTACCTCTCGGCGTTGGCCGGAGAAAAAAGCCAAACGAGCCTCCGGGCATCGTCGTTACTCACGGCTAAAATCATCGCCGAATGAGCCGCCGCACACTGCTGAACCGGAACGAAGACCACGACCCGGTAGCGATGTTGTCGAACCTGTTCGATGTGGCGATGGTTTTCGCCGTGGCTTTGATGGTAGCGCTGGTAGCCAAATTCAATATGACGGAAATTTTCTCGCAGGAGGATTACACGATGGTGAAGAATCCGGGAAAGGAAAATATGGAAATCATTACGAAGGAAGGGAAAGAAATTACGCGCTACAAGCCCTCGGAAAACAAGGAAAGCTCCGGGAAGAAAGGGAAAAAGGTGGGAATCGCCTACGAGCTGGAAAACGGCGAGATTATCTATGTGCCGGAATAAAACGCGGCTACCCTACATAACCTGACCGGATTGGGACGGAAGAACGAAACCCCGTGGCGCGGCGGATGAAAAGGCAAGGGATGTGCTTCCCGCAGGATTTGCGCAACCACCGCCTGTCCGGCCTAAAAAACCGGGCACTTCGATACGGGACGCCGGAACGTTCGGAAAACGGTATGGAGCGGATGCAAATAAAGCCCCGGCATACATTTTTGCCTACCGGAGCATACAGGGCGTTTCCGCTTGGCGCTTCCGCGGCCTTTCCTGCCGGAGAATCCGGTTGCCGCCGTCGGCGGCAATAAAAACGGCGACGCCGGCAAGCTTGCCGCCGACCGCGGCAAATTCGCTGCCGACGGCGGCAAACAAAAATCAACCGGTAAAAAGGGGCGTGTGTACCTCGTTAGATCCGGTTGCCGGGCAGGTGATGCGCCGCCGGTTACCTGCCGGAGTTATCGCTTGCCGACGGCGTCGGCAAGTTTGCCAAGGGCGTCGGCAATATTGCCGAGGGCGTCGTTTTTATTGCCGACGGCGTCGGCAAACAAAAACAGGCGCATGAAATCCGGAATACATACGGGAGCTGCCCGGATTTCTTCGTATCTTTATCCCCCCGTAACCCTCGACTAAATGACTGCGAAAATGAAACTGACATCTCCCTGGAGCGGCCTGCTGGGCTTTTGTACCGTGTTGTTTATGATGCCGCTCGCCCATGCCGTGATGATCTTGATGGAAAAAACCATCGGAAGCGCCCATTTGTATACGGCCGCCCTCTGGGTGGGTATCGCCGGCGTAGCGCTGCTGGTGGCGGGTATCTTTTCTTCGAAAGAGCTGAAGGCTACGCTGGCCGGCCTGTTCGGCGGCTTGCTGGTATGGACGGGCTGGGTGGAATTTGCCTATGTATACTACGCGCATCGCTACCAGGTGCCGCCGCTTATCGAGAACGGCGAGGTGGTTACCAAACCGGAATACCTGATTATGCCTTCGTCTATCGGGCTTTGGGCTATCGTGATGCTGTTTTACATCTTCGGCACACGGTCGGGGTGCAGCTTGTTCAACTGGATACGCCGCAAGCTGCACTACGGGCAAACGGCCGCTGCGGAGCTCCGTCCGGTAACGGGCAACCCGGCGATGACTTCGTTCATGGAAATCAACTTGCTGCTGTGGACGTGTTATATGATACTGCTTATCGCGTACGATTCGAATTTCCTGGGCGATACGCATCCGGTTACGGTAGCGTTGGCGCTGGCTTGCCTGGCGTGGTCGGGTTACCTGTTCGTACGGTTGCTGAAAATCAAAAAGGCGGCGTACGCAGTGCGTTATGCGATGCCTACGGTTATCATTTTCTGGACGTTCGTGGAAATTGCGGGGCGTTGGAATTTGCTTCACGAGTTTTGGATTTATCCGCTCCTTTACTGGAAAGAGGTAACGGGTATCGGCGTGTTGCTGGCGGCTGCGGTGGGATTTTTATTATGGAAGGGGAAGCATAAATAAGCCGAAAGGTCGACGGGCGCCCTGCACCGGCATTTTTTCTTTTACCGGATTCGGATAACGGGAATGACAAAAAAATGAACGCAAGCCTGCAAGCACCGGGAAACGCCGGATTTTCTCCTGTTCCGGCTTTCATTGCTTTGCAGCCCTGCGTTCGGTTCGGTTGTACAAAAGCGACACGTTATCAATCGTGCCCTTCTGTTTTTACGATTTTATTGTACAAGCCCATCAGCAAGAAAGGCGCGGCCCACTGGCCTACAAACAACGCCGTATTGCGTTCGCCTGATAGTTTCAATATCAACGATGCGGCCATAGAGGCCAGCGATGCGGTGAGGTAAACACCCGAAGGTATCTTCGACGTTTCTTTCTCGATCGCTTTCGTAAGCTTTCCTTCTTTCGGAGTTCTCGATGCCATAGTTCAATCGGTTTATTAATAATACAATCTGTTTTTATCTTTCTCTATTACAACACTATCGATAAACGATTGGTTTGAGCGGGCAACAAATTTTCCATATTATTCACCACCCTATCGACAACCCGGAAAGAGAACGGGGTGATTTTCCTATTTCTTCGGAAAATAATTCCGTTTTCCCCTTTTTAATAATCAAATGATTATTATCTTTGTCTCGTTATCAGGATGACACTCGAAGGGCTAAAGGCTCGAATGGAAGAATTAGAAGGCCATCTAACCTTTCATTCCCGTTTCTTTTCCTTGATTCTGGCCGATGAAATGGCAACGGAAACGGAACTTTTAGAAGCGATTGATGAAATGCTTGATGAGTACATCGAATTAAGCAAACAAATCGATGAGTTTCAAAGTTGAACAGGAAAGGGAACCGCTTAATCCCGGTTCCCTTTATCTGCTCATTCTAATAAACGGAGGAAATAACATGGATACTGAAGAAAAGTTGAACAGTTTAAT
>DBGBSM010000379.1:0-13585 GCA_048468815.1 Parabacteroides sp. | reverse complement strand
CGTACATACCTTGCGCCTCGGCCGCCATCTTCGCATAAATCGCGTCCGCTTCCCCTTTCGCCTGCTGGCGGAGGCGTTCGGCTTCGGCTTGGGCGTCGATAATCGCCTTTTCCTTTTCGATTTGAGCCGGAATGATGATGTTAGCTTGTTGCGTCGCTTTTTCCCGCTGTGCACGGGCGGTTTCCGCTTCTTTTTCGGCCGTATAGGCTTCTTCCAATGCTTTCGCCGATTGCACTTTCTCGGCGGCGGTAGCCCGGCGGGCCGCTTCGGCTTCCTTCTCGCGTCGGATGGCATCCGAGTTGGCTATCGAGATTTTGGCATTGTTCTCCCCTTCGATAGCCGATGCGTTGGCCTCGGAGGTGCGGATACGGGTATCGCGCACGGTTTCGGCAATCCGGATGTCTTTATCCCGGTCGGCTTCCGCCTTCCCGATTTCCCCGTACCGGTTCTGCTCCGCTACGCTTTTCTTGGCGTCGTTGATGGCTTTGGCGGCCGCCTCTTTTCCCAACGCTTCGATATAGCCCGATTCGTCGCGCAAGTCGGTTACGTTTACGTTAATCAGCTTCAATCCGATTTTGCGGAGTTCCGCTTCCACGTTGGTGCTGATATTCGCCAGGAACTTGTCGCGGTCGGAATTGATTTCCTCGATGTCCATGGTGGCGATTACGAGCCGGAGCTGGCCGAACAGGATGTCGGTAGCTAAGTTCTGGATATTTTCTTTCGTTTGACCTAACAAACGTTCGGCGGCATTCGTCATGCTTTCCGGTTCCGTCGATATGGCTACGGTAAAGCGGCACGGTACGTCTACCCGGATGTTTTGTTTGCTCAGCGCGTTGGTGAGGTTGCATTCGATGGAAAGCGGCGTGAGGTCGAGAAACGCATAATTCTGGAATACCGGCCAGATAAAGGCCGCGCCTCCGTGGATACACCGCGCCGAGCTGTTGCCGCCTTCTTTATTTTTGCCCGTGCGCCCGTAAACCACTAAGATTTTGTCGGACGGGCAACGTTTGTAACGCGATAAGATAGGGATAAGCGTAACGAACAGTACCGCTACGATACCCACGATCAGGAATAAACTCTCTTGAATCATTTCCATATGAATTAATAGGTTAGTATTGCTTTTCAATCAACAGCAGGTTATCGGTGAGCACTTTCTTAACCCGGATGGGCGTGCCGTTGGCCAGTTTTTCGCCGTCGGTTACGGCGTTGTACTCGCGGATGGCTCCTTGTACCGCAATCTGTACTTTCCCTTCGCCGGTACGACCTTCCGGAATCGTGAGGTATACGATACCCGTGCAGCCGGTTGCATCGCGGATGGAAATGTTACCGGTCTGTTCCATGCCGCTCAGCCACTTGAACAGATAAATCACGGCGCTTACCAGAATCAGGCCGGTAAGCACGGCGATGGCCAGCAGCAACCACGTGCTTCGAATCGAGTGGCTGAAGGCGATGGCGCTCCAACTGAATCCTAAAAAGAAGTTGATAAAGTTCCGGAATGTGAAATACTGCGACAACTGGAACCCGTCGGCCGCCGCGTCGCCCCCGAAATCCAGGTCGGCGTTTACGTCGGAGTCCGCTCCGGCGAAAGTCAGAATAGTTTGTACGAGAAATACCAGGCTGGTAAAAAGGGCGATGATCCACAGGGATTTCATAAACACGTCTAACGACATCCACCATTCTTGCATAGTCTTTTTGTTTTTCTGGGTTAGGCACACGAAGATAGGCAATAAAATGAAAAGAGGGCCTGTTTTATTCCCTTATTTTCGGAAGAGTACCGGATTAGGAACCCGGTTTTCCGGAAGAATCCGGAGCCACGGCACCTGTACTGTTCGTTCCGGAAGCGGGTTGGCTACCTGTGGCCGCTTGTCCGTTTGTTGAAGAGACGTTCTGTTTCGTAGCTTGCAGCCCTGCGGCTGGGGTGCCTGGTTGCGTTTCCGGCGCACTGCCCGTTTGCGCCGGCGATGCCTGTGCATCTGCTTCCGGGCGGTTGCCTGCGGAAGAACCGGAAGGCCGGGTAACAGCCGGAGCGGAAGCGTCCGGTGTAACCGGTTGGGAAGTTTGCGCTGATTGTTCCGAAGATGAATTGGCCGTAGTTGCCGGATTTGCCTGTGAGGCCGCTGGTTGCGCCGGTGAAACATCCTCTCCGTTTGCCTGTGTTTTCGGTTCGTCGGTATTCCGGGCGGTGGCATCGTCTACCGGCGACGGCTGCCGCAGCGTATGCCAGGGAATGCCGTACAACCGCTCCACTTTGTCGGGTATATTTCCGCTGCCTTCGATAATGGCGCTGTTGATGGCGTCGCGCGACGAGGCGTTCTGGTAAGCATACAGGCCGAACTCGGGCAGTACCGAAACGAAATGCTCCATGATTTCCGACTGGATAGACTCGTAGCTCGGCCAGTTCTTGTTGGCCGAAAAGCAGTATACCTGTAACGGAATGCCGTTATCGTTCGGAGCCAATGTGCGCACCATCAGCAGCAGGTTCTGGTTGATAAACGGATGGCGTTTCAGGTATAGCGTCATATAGGCCCGGAATAAGCCGAGGTTCGTTTCGATGGTGCCGTTTACCAGGCCGGCCGGGTTGTCGGTATTCGCTACCTTTCCCTCGGCCTGCTCCTTTTGTTTTTGTTCGATATAGTCGCGCAGGATGTCGAACTTCTTCATTTCTTCGAGGAATTCGGGCGTAGCGGCCTGGATATTCACCGTTTCGATGGTGTACGAGCGCATGATGCGTCGTCCGCCCGATTCCATCATGCCCCGCCAGTTGGTAAACGAACTCGAAACCAGGGAATAAGGCGGAATCGTAACGATGGTATTGTCGAAGTTTTGTACCTTCACCGTATTCAGGCTGATGTCCGTTACGATACCGTTCACCCCGTTCGAAGGCATTTCGATCCAGTCGCCGATATGAATCATGTCGTTCTCGGCCAGCAATACGCCGGCTACGAAGCCTAAGATACTGTCGCGGAATATCAGCATCAGCACGGCGGCGAATGCGCCCAGGCCGGTAATCAGGTTGGTGGGCGATTTGTCTACCAATACCGAAATGATAATGATGGCCGCCATGAAGATGAAGAATACCTGTACGATTTGAATCACTCCTTTCATCGGGCGGTCGCGGAGCGCCTGGTTTTTGCGTATCACCGCTTCGCCGAAAGCCGACAACATCGTATTCACGGAAATAAGCAATACCACGATGAAGTAAATCCAGGTAATCTTTTGTGCGATGGCTAAAAAGCGCGGGTCGTCGTTGAATGCGAAAGGGAGCAGGGCGATAATCAGCAGCGGCGGGATGATACGCGAGGCTTTCGCGACGATTTTCCGCTCTATCAGTACGTCGAGTATCGGCAGGTCTTTGTATTTCCGTATCCGGGTGATGAAGTAAAGCACGAGCCAGTGTACGGCTTTCCCTACGGCAAAAGCGATAATCAGAATCAGCACTAAGTAAATCAGGCCGTCTAATTGCTCTACTACATGCGAGTCGATGCCCAGCGAGGTAAGCAGTCGCTTAATCCAGCTGAGCAGGCCGTCGGCGAATTTGTCGGTATCGTCTTTCATACTATTATGTGGGAATCTATACATACAACCGCCGTGGCCGGAATTGGTTCATAAAGAGAAGGCGGGGAAGGTAAAACACAGGGAGACGGCCGGCAGCAGGCAAGTGCTGTTACTCCGGTCGTCTCCTTTTCACGTAAAGGCAATTGTAAAACGGAAAATGAGCGCTATCTCACGTCATACCGTACGAATTTTACGAAGCAAAGCACGAACAGCACCGCAATCGTCAGAATCATCGCTACCAGGTAACCTCCGATGAACCGGAACCGTTGCCCGAACGAAGCGATTTGCTCCTTGTACCGCGGCACGATGTCGGCCGATACCTTTTGCCGGGAAGTAGAGTAATCCTCTTCCGGGTTGTACCAGTGCGGGCTTTTCTCGTCTTTCGCATCGATGTCTTTGAACCATTGCAGGTATTGCGCCTGGAAATTATGCAAGTTGTCCCAGTTGGTACGGAACCGCAGGTATCCACCCCCCATAAACGCTTCGTTCATATAGTCGAACTGGGCGATGGGCGACAGCAGGGTGAACAGCCGCGTGCTTTCGAACTGGCGGAACATCTGGTTATAGTAATGGTCGTAATGCTTTTTATCGCATTGCATCAGTTTCATGTACAGGTTCGCCCGCAACTCGTGCCGCGGAAAGAAGGGATTATTGTCCTGGCTCGACTGGCTTCCCGGAGGAGCGCTGCGTACGATATCCCACCGTTCTTCCACGCATTGCTTGTTTACGTCGTCTATCGAAGGGATAGGGAAGAGCTTGTTCGCCCAGAATACGGCGGTATTCGGCACTACGACGGCAGAGAACAGCCAGAAACACAGCGAAACGAGCAAGCTTACGTTCGAGTGCGGCGTCAGGGCCGAAGCCAGCAAGCCGAATACGGCGAACACGGTAATCAGCAATACGCTGATACCGGTAAAGCCGGCGATTTCCAGGAGAAACGTACCGTCCCATTGTACCTTGCCCGAAAAGAGCAGGATAAGCAAGCTCACGATGATACCCGTTACCGCCATCAGCGTTACTACCGTAACGATACTGGCCAGCTTGCTGAACAAAAAGGTTTTCCGGGGCACCGGGTTCGAAAACACCAGTGCCAGCGTATGCTCCTCTTTCTCGCCCGAAATGGCGTCGAAAGCGAATAACAGCGTAATGAAGCTCAGGAACATCGACAGGATAAACGCCCAACTCAGCGTATCGGTTTGCACGATGAGCGGGTTGGTATTTCCCGAGCGCACGTTGAACCCGAACACATTGTACGCGCTGTACGATATGCTGTTCGGCAACATACTCTCCTTGCAGTCGGCGATTACGCCGTTCAGGCGGGGTGCGGTAGCGAAGTTGAACCGGTGTACGGCCAGTTTGCTCACGTTCGAGCTTGCCAGCTTGCCGATGGTTTCTTCCTGCGACTGTTGCACGCGGGCATAGTTCGATTGCACCTCGTTGTACGAAGTAACGAACGACACCGTACCGATGCAGAATACCAGCAGAACGATAACGAACGATACCTGGAACCGCAGCCCGTACAGGTAATTTTGTATTTCGTGTATATATAAGGTAGTAAACATACTTTTTACTGAATTGATTATCTTACATCGTATTTCATAAAAGAGGCGATCGTGGCGAGCAGCAAAACGATAACCAGCGCCAGCAAGGCCACCGCCCTTCCGAGCGCCGCATTCAGCGCCGACGAAAGCGGAACCCGGGGCGTTACGTACCGCGGCACGTCGGATACGTCGAACGGCTCGTATGCGCCGCGTTGCCAGGCGCTGTTATCGAAATTGAAAAGGTCTTGTTGTGCTATTTGCTCTTCGGTAAAGAAGACGTCGAACGGCTGCGCCGTAAAGTATTTGATAGATTCGAACCACTTCTTTTCCTTATAGTAAGAAACGAATGTTTCCCGGTAATTCCGGATAGTTTCCATGTAGCGCAGGTACGCGTCGGCGTCGGTACGGCACAGTTTCCACGTGGTTTGCCGGAACAGCTCGGAGGGCGACAACCACGACAGGTATTGCTGTACCTGTTGCTGGTGCCGCAGTTCGTCCTGGTACTTCTTCTGGAACGCCCATTTCTTGTCGGCATAGTCGATGCGCCTCGGCTCCGACCAGGCGGCGGCTTGCCGCATCACTTCCACCGTCTTTTGCGCTCCTCCGTATATCTGCATGGCGCCGTCTTCGCGCATACTGAAATTGTAGAAGTTCATATGAGGGTTTCCCGAAGCCTTCAGAATGTCCTCCCGTTTGTCGTTGAGTTCCTTATAATATTCACCGTCTAATTCCGACATCGCGTGCTCCACATGGTCGTACAACGTTACTTTCACCAGGCTTTGAGCCAGGTACGAAGAAATGCCGGGTATCAGGAACAGAAACCAAATCCAGCACAACAGGCTGATGATGATAGAGGTCGACGAGCTGCGCGTAAGGCTCGAAATAAACATCCCCAACAAGATGAACACCAGCATGTAGATAACCGAGGTAACGAACAGCAGCGCAATGCCGCCCCAATCGGCTGCCGAGAAGGCGATATTCGGGTTCAGCACCACGATGAGGCAGCCCAGCAAGTAACAGAACAACAAGATGGGGAGCAGCGTAAACAGCAGCCCCAGCAACTTGCCGAACAGGAACGTGATGCGGCTTACCTGCCCGGTAAACGTGAGTTTCATCGTGCCGTCTTCCCGTTCTCGGGTAATGGCGTCGTACGAAAATACCAGGGCCAGCAGCGAAATCAGGATAGCGATTACGGTGGCGAAGTCGATCGAGAAGAAGGCGTTCAGGAACGGGTTGTCGCGCGTGGAGGCTTTCCCGTCGAGGAACAGCGGCACTTCTCCGAACCGGAGCGTCTTTTTCGTGCCGATGTTGTCGTTAATGCCTTTGCTGAAAATACTCAGCGCCGACGGCTCTTTTACAATCGTAGGCTTGAGCAGCGAGTATTCCTTCACGTCCTTCCAGTTCTCATCCGCCTGTTCCTGTTCCACCCGGCAGATGCGCACCTGGTTCAGGTACCCGTCTACCCCTACCACCAGGGTAAAGGGAATCACCACCAGGCACAACACGAACCCGATGATAAACCGTACCGAAAGCAGGTTCAGCAGGAAGTCTTTTTTAGCTATCAATCCAATCATAATGTATTCCGGTTTTTTAACAGGTTCATACTCCTACATCAATATCGTTTCCTGCATGTAATCCAGGTAGATGCGTTCCAGGTCGTCTTGCAGGAATTCCTCGCGGGTACGCATCATCACCAGGCGTCCTTCCTTCATGATTCCCACCCGGTCGGCCACCGCTTTGGCGCGGAACAGGTCGTGTGTACACATCAGAATCGACTTCCCGTTGTTGCGCAGGTGTACCAGTATCTGCATCAGTTCCGACGCCGATTTCGGGTCGAGCCCCGAAGTAGGCTCGTCCATCACGATGTTGTCGGCATCCTTGATAATGGCGATAGCCAACCCCACCTTCTGCCGCATCCCTTTCGAGAAGGTTTTCAGTTTCCGCTCGAACGCATCTTCCTGCAACCCCACGCGGCGCATGGCATTGTAATAATCCTCTTTCGTAAGGTCGGTCTTTCCCCCTAAGCGGGCGAAGAAGTCGAGGTTCTGCCGTGCCGTGAAGTTGCCGTACAGCATCACGTTCTCCGATACGAAAGCGATGTGCTTCTTCGTTTCGATGGGGTTCTCCATCACGTCGATGCCGTCGACCAGTGCTTTCCCTGACGTAGGTTCGATAAAGTTGAGGAACAGGTTGATGGTGGTGGTTTTCCCGGCCCCGTTCGCTCCTAAGAAAAAAAAGATTTCGCCGGGTTTGATTTCTAAGTTCAATGCGTCGAGAGCTAAATGCCCGTCTTCGTATCGCTTGGTCAAGTCGATTGCTTGTAGCATAGCGTATTTGTTTTATGGATGAATATTCGTCGATGTGTTTAGCGTTTGCTCAGTTTCAGGCCGAACCACACGATGCCGCCTACGAAAGCCACTAACAACAAGATAAGCAGAACGGTACCGATTACCGAAGTGGCGGCGTTCACCTGGATGCGCACCGTTTTGTCTTCGGTATCCACCTTGCGGTTGTCGGCCATGGCCTCCGTCTTGATTTTCACTTCCTGTGCGCCCACGCCTCCGTCGGCCGGCGGTGTAATCACCACCTGTACGGTCGTTTCCTTTTCCGGGTCTAAGCTCCGGATGATTTCCGGCGTTACGGCCGTTTCCCATCCCAGCGGCTTTTCGGTAGAGATTTTGATGTTGTCGAGCCGGCGGCTTCCCCCGTTCCGTACGGTAACTTCCATCGTTACCCGTTCGTCGGTGGTGATTTCGTGGTACAGGTTGTTCGCCCGCACTTCGATTTTCCCTTTGCCGCGCGGAATGATTTCGAGGTTCTCGCGCCCGCTCAGCGTAGCTTTCAGTTTATCCACGGAAGTACGGGTCAGGTCGATGCCGTCCAGTTTCTTGAACTCCTCGTTGGTAAGCGCCAATACCTGGAACTGGATGGGCCGGTCTATCACCACCTGCTCGTCGTCGCGCTCGGGCAAATACACGTCGAGCGACAGCTTCTTCACGTTCACCCCCTGGGCGAACTTGATTTGCGATACCTTGCTGCCCCCGTCGATAAACTCGTAGCTGATTTGCCGCGGCAGGTTGATTACCACCAACCGGTACACGTCGTCGGAAGTGGAGAACCGTTCCAGCGTCAGGTCGTACGAGGCTTTCGAGCTCAGGTCGGTTTCCTGGCTGAACTGCATCGAGGTGATGTCGATTACGTTCACGCTGGCGTCTTTCTTGAGGTAAATGTTCTTTTCGTCTTTCTGGTTGTTGTAGTTCAGCGCCACCGTGAGGTTCTCGGCATCCTTCAGCAGCTCGAAGTCGGCGAACGCCGTTTGCCCCAGCTCGATAAACGGCACCCGGTATTCATAAGGCGAGCCGATAATCGTTTTGCTCTCGTTATCCACCAGCGACACATAGATATTGTATATCTTCCCGGAACGCATCTCAGGCGTGAACACGTCGAAGTGCTCCTTGAACTGGTTCAGGTATTCCTCGTTCCCTTCGAGCGCGCTTTTCAGGGTAATCTTCACCCGCCGGTCGCCCCGCTCGTTCTGGTACTTCACCGCCCGTTCCACCGTGATGTACGATTGCTGTGAAATCAGTTTCAGGATGAGCTTCTGGTAATCCACCTCCTTGCTCAGCAACTCGTTTTTCGAACGGTTGAAGTCGTTCATCGAAATCGCTTTCTCCTGGTACAGCTTCGTGTCGTTCTCGAATTTCTGCCGGGCCACTTCGTAATCGGCGCGCGTTTTCTTGAGGTCGAGCAACAAAGCCGCCTCCGTATCGCCCTGGGCGCTCAACTGCAACCCGGTAACCCAGGCTAACAGGATGCACACTGCCATCGTGATTGTTCTTTTCATTCTATTTCGTCGTTTTGTTTTTATATCCTTTTTCTGCTTTGCCGGCGGCTGGTGCCGTTATTCGTGTTCCAGTAAATAGCTCCGGTTATGTTCGAAGTCGTACATGGTTTTCCGGTTCAGGTCGGCTACCGAAAGGCGGTAGGTAATATACGATTCGATGTACGAGAGCTGGATTTCCGACAACCGTTCCTGCTCGATAAAAAGCTCCTGGCTCGTGAGGTCGCCGTTCTCGAAGCGGAGCTGGCTGATGCGGTAGCTCTTCTGCACCGCCTCCCGGTTGCGCTGGTTGATGCGGTACCGCTTTTCGGCCTCGTATACGTTGCGTACGATTTCGCGTATCTCCTTTTCGATGCTCCGTTTGGTATTATCCAGGTCGAGTTGCCGTTGTTTCATCCGTACCTGCCGGCTGCGCACCAGGTTCTTCGCCCGCCCCCAGTCGGCGATGGGGTACGAAAGGGTGAACTCGATGCTGCGGTTCGAGGGGCGCTCGGTCATGTTCCGGAACGAGGAACCTACCAGTTGCCGGAGGGAGCCTCCGTCGCGGGTACTGAGCCCGGTAAAGTCGTAATACGCCGAGATGCGTCCCTTGAACTCCCGCTCCCGTTTGGCGCGCTTGATTTCGATTTCCTGCAATTCGATGTCGAGGTTGCTTTCCTGTATTTCCATCCGGTTGCGCAACGCTTCGTCGATGGCTACGGGCAGGTCGATGAGGAAGGTTTCGAACTCCATGTCCGCTTCGAGGTCGATTTCCTCGTTCAGCGGCAACCCGATAAGCAGCTTGAACTCGTCTTTGGCCGCCTCCAGGTTCCCTTCGCTTTCCATTACCCGGGCTTCGTCTTGCGCCACGGCGATTTCGGCAATCAGGTTCTCCCCCTCCGGCAAGTTGCCCGTTTCCTGTTTCAACTTGGTGATGCGGTACGCCTCCTGCGAGTTCTTCAGCCGTTCCTGGTTGATTTTGTTTTCGTAAGCCAGCTCGTACACGCGGTAAAAGCTCTGGGTTACGTTATAAATAATGTCCATCTGCACCCGGGTGAAATAGCAGCGGCTCTTTTCGTATTCGAGGGCCGCCACTTTCATATTCTCTTTCAGCGTGTTGGCCGTGAAAACCGGTTGCGAGAAGGTAAGCGCCACGCGCGAGTACACCTGGTTGCGCTCCAGCTCTTCGTTATCCTGCTGCGAGAGGGTGGTGCGGTAGTTTTCCCAGTACATCTTCGAGGTGAGCGCCAGGTTACCGCCCGTAGGCAGCACGTAGGTGAAGCTCAGGTTGCCGCCGCCCCGCAACGAGCCTACCGAGTTGTACACCGGCAAGCCGTTTACCTGCGAAATGGCCTGCACTTCTTCGTTCCACGAGGGGGTGAACAGTCCGAAGTCGAGCATGGGCTTGAACTGGGCCTTGGTGTACAGGTACGAATAGTGGGTGGCCTCCATCTCTTCCTTGTAATATTGCGACGTGTAGCTGTCGCCCAGCGCGATAGCAATCGCTTCCTTATACGTGATTTTCCGTACGGTTTCCGCGTGGGCAGCGATACAGAACAGGAGCGTGCAAACAGATAATAGAAATCGAACCATATTCCGGTAGTTAATTAGTTGTTACGGGAGGGGTGGGTAAAGCGTTACCCGTTTCCCTCCGGATTGTTTTCCTTTCTGCCGTATATAGTTCAAATAGCGTGCCAAACCGGCAAGGTACTGGTATATAGAAGCTTGTGTGTTTAGCGGGTTTACCCGCCGCCGGGTAAGCGGGTGCGTGGTTACCCGAATCGGGTAAAAAGTTACCCAGGCGCTTCCGGTTCGGAATTTATCGCGTATCTTTGAGCACTCAAACATCCCGTGTATGGCGCTTTTTAAAAAACATTCCCCGGGCACCCGCTTCACGCCCGACCTCGGGCAGCTTTTGTCGGAGTTCAACCGCTCCCTGATGTTGATTGCCGACAAGCCGTTGCTGATAACCAACCTGGTGGCCAAGATGAAACAAATCGGCGGCGTGGCGAACGTTTCCGTGTTTTTACTGGACGAAGGTACCGGCAAGCTGAAGTTGCAGCACGGCCGGCACCAGAAGGAGCCGGATGTGTTCTTTACCGTGCGCGACCGCCTGATTCGCTGGTTGGAGGTGAACGAACGGCACTTGGCGGTTTCGTCGCATCCCGATATACTCGCTTTCTTCGCTGAAGAAGAGCAGGCGAAAATCAAGTTGTTGCAGGCCGAGCTGATTTATCCGCTCAAGGTGATGAACCGGCTCAGCGGAACGGTCTTTATCGGGAAGAAGACCGACGGAAGCCCGTTTACGCCCCGCGAAACGGAATTGCTTTCGCTGCTGGTGAACCAGGCGGCTTTTGCGGTGGAGCATGCTTCGCTTTACGAGTTGCAGAGCGACCGTATCAAGCGGATGTACCGCACCGACCGGCTGGCTACCTTGGGCGAGTTGGCGGCCGGCGCCGCACACGAGATACGCAACCCGCTTACGGCCATCCGGAGCACGATTCAATACCTGTCGAAGGATTTTGCGGCCGACCCGGTGAAGAACGAGATGGTAACCGAGCTGATTGCCGAGGTGGAGCGTATCAACAAAATCGTGCAGGGGTTGTTGTCGTTCGCCCGTCCGTCGGCGCTGGATTATGCGGCGGTCGACATCGAGCAGTTGATTAACCAGACGTTGGTGCTGGTTACGTCGTCGATTCACAAGCACGGCATCGACGTGCAGTTCGAGTACTTCACCGACGAAACTACCGTAACGGCCGACCGCGAGCAGCTCAAACAGGTGTTTCTCAACCTGATTCTGAATGCCGCGGAGGCGATGGCCGGGAATGAGGAGGGGAAGCCGCGCACGTTGATTATCAGCATCGAACGGGGGGCGGAAATCGACTCGCATACGCGCTACCTGCTGGTTTCGTTCGAAGATACGGGAAAGGGTATCCGCGAGGAGGATATAGAGAATGTGTTCAATCCGTTTTTTACTACGAAGGAGGAGGGTACCGGCCTGGGGCTGGCTATCTCGTACGGCATCGTGAACCGGCATGAGGGCGAAATCGAGGTGAAGAGCTTGCCGGGAAAGGGTACGTGTTTCGTGGTGAAGCTGCCGCAGCGGGCTTTGTAATGCGGGCGTCGTACCGCAACCGGGCGGGGGCGTATCCGGGAGTGTGAGTGAAATAAGAAAGGAGTAGGATATGAAAGCGAAGATATTGGTGGCCGACGACGAGCCGCGCATCCGGAAGGTGATGGCGTTGTTGCTCGGCGACGAGGGCTACGAGGTGAAAACGGTGGAGAACGGCCTGGAAGCGGTGGAGGCGGTGGGTTCGTTCCGGCCCGACGTGGTGGTGCTCGACCAGCAGATGCCGGTACTCACGGGGGTGGAGGCGCTGGAGCGTATCCGGGCGCAGCGTCCGGAGCAGGTGATTTTGTTCGTCACGGCGTTCGGCTCCATCGCGCTGGCGGTGGATGCGGTGAAGAAGGGGGCGTACGACTTTATAGAGAAGCCGTTCGATAACGACCAGTTTTTGCTTACGGTGGCGCGCGCGGTGGAGCATGGGCGGATGAAGGGTGAAATCGATGTGTTGAAGTCGCGCCTCGACGGGAAGCAGTCGGCTATCGTGGGGGCGCACGGGGGGCTGAAGCAGGTGATGGCGCAGATACGCCGGGTGGCGGAGACGGATGCGACGGTGCTGGTGCACGGCGAGAGCGGCACGGGCAAGGAGCTGATTGCACGGGCGGTGCATACCGAGAGCAAGCGGGTGGCGGGGCCGTTCGTGGCGGTTAACTGCGGGGCTATCCCGCTCGCATTGATGGAGAGTGAGTTGTTCGGCCACGAGAAGGGGGCGTTCACGGATGCGAAGGAGTGCCGGGCGGGTACGTTCGAGCGGGCCGACGGGGGTACGTTGTTCCTCGACGAGGTGGGCGAGTTGCCGATGGATGCGCAGGTGAAGTTGCTGCGGGTGCTGGAGGAACGGAAGATTACGCGTATCGGCGGCAAGAAGGCGATTCCGGTGGATGTGCGTATCGTGGCGGCTACGAACCGGAACCTGGAGGAGGAGGTGCAACAGGGGAAGTTCCGGCTGGATTTGCTGTACCGGCTGAATGTGTTTACGGTGGTGATTCCGCCGTTGCGGGAACGGAAGGAGGATATTCCGGCGTTGGTGGAGTTTTTTATAGCGAAGCATAACCGGGCGCTGGGGCTGTCGGTACGGAATATCTCGGGGCAGGCGATGGAGGTGATACGGGCATACGACTGGCCGGGGAACGTGCGGGATTTGGAGAATGCGGTTCAGAGTGCGATGATTCTGTCGCCCGACGGGGTAATCGGATGCGAGCATTTGCCGTTGCGGGTGCGGGGGTACGAGCAAACGGAGGCGGTGGCCGCGGAGTTGCCGGCGGGGGGCACTATCCGGGAGGCGAACGCGCAGGTGGAACGGGAGCTGATTCTGGAGGCGCTGAAAAAGCATGGGTTTAACCGGACGCTTACGGCGGAGGCGCTGAATATCAGCCGAAAGACGTTGTTTAATAAGATGAAGAGGTATGGGATTGAGAGTTAGGGAGGGGCGGTTCTTTTGTAAAAGAGCCTTTGAAGAAAACTTGGCTTTGTGCGCGAAGGCTGGCTTTCTTCTTCACCTGCCGGTTTAGGCCGTTATTACGGCGGGGTTTTTCGCTCGCCGCG
>DBGBSM010000378.1:0-7783 GCA_048468815.1 Parabacteroides sp. | reverse complement strand
GCACCCGCATCCGGTATGGCAAAGGCGTATGCGGCACGGCGTGGCAACGGGCCGAAACCATCGTCGTGCCCGACGTAAACGAATTTCCCGGCCATATAGCCTGTAGCAGCCGGTCACGCTCGGAAATCGTGGTTCCTGTTTTCTGCAAAGAATTGATAATCGGCGTACTCGATATCGACAGCGAGCATATCGGCAGCTTCGATGCAACGGATGCTTTCTACCTGGAAAAAATCTGCCGGCTGCTGGCCGGTTCGTAAAGTTATCCGGAAACGCAGCCGGATATTTCTTCCGGCAGGCACGGTACGATACTGCTACAGAAAGTATTTTTACAAAGAAGCCCTCCGCCATGATAAACGGAGGGCTCTTTTTTGCCATGGTGGTTACTTTCCGGTTTGCCTTATCGTACAAACGTATTTACCTTTCGTAACCGGCTGTACGGCTTGCAAGGTAATTCGGCGTACCGTGCCGCCCCAAACCGTCGACAAGCGCGGGTCGGTAAGCGGTACTGTTTCCACGTCCGGAACAAATGCGTTTTTATCGTACAAAAGAACGACTTGCTCGCCTCCGGCCGAGATGTTCACTTTCCCGGGCACGGAGCAATCGGTTTCGCCCCACGTAAGGAAACGGAGCCGGTTGGCAGCCGTGGCTTCTTCCAACTCGAACGCATCCGTTATCCGTATTCCTTCGCCCGACAAGGCGTACGTGCGTACCCACTGCCGTACTTTCGCTTCGGCCGGGTAAGCCGGGGCTATATCGACCGAAAACGTACTGCGGCGCGCATCGAATTTCGCATCGGCCGCTTTATACTGACTGCCGAACGCCTGTGCAACGCCGTTGATGGCCGGCACGTTATGATAATCGCTTTGCATCGTCCAGATGGTATACCGCTCGCTGCTGAATGTTTGACGCGTATAGGTACCTACACCCGCATCGATCAATACGGGTACGGCATTCAGGTACAGCGAAAAGGTTCCTACGTCGTTGTGGTTGTGGCTTTCGTTGTTAAAGCCGCCTTTGGCTGCAAAGAACCAGCCGTTCGTTCGCATATAGCAAAATTCGGTTTCCGGATACCAGGTAGAGGAAGCCTGTGGCAGCGACGGAGGCATTTGCGCCAACTCGGCGGCACAGGCCAATGCCTGTAACGTACGGAACATATCACGGCCGGCATACGGGTCGGTTTTTCCGTTACGTTGCACCAACGTTGCGGCGTATCCCTTCATTTCCTCACTCTCTACAGCACGGCCGTACCGGTAAATCAGCGAAGGGTCGCCCCCGCCTTTGGCCGAAGCGTCGGCGAAATTCACCACCCAGCCGTTACCTACGTACGAACGCACGATGTACTCGCCCATCCGGCGAATCATCGGCTCCCGGAACAACGTAATGCGGCCGCCCGTACCGTACGACAATACCTGCAAATAATCGAACAGTTTGCCGGCCGCATGCCCCCAGTACGAAGGGCCTTCCTCGCAGGCGCCGTCGGCATGGATGTAATTCAGGAACCTGTCAACCGACTGCATGGTGCGGTATACGGCATCGGCTCGCCTGGACGGGTCGTTTTCGAGCAACAGGAAACATTGCAGCACATTGGCGTTACACCAGGGATTCCAGTTATTGAGCATCCGCCCCGGCTTAGCGCCGAAACCCGTCCACCAGAAACGGTCTTCGTGCATGTAGGGATCTAAGATACGGGTTTGCAGTTCGGCGCGCAACCGTTCGGAAATTACCGGGTTTACCCGGTCGAATTCGGTGTGGAAGAAGTAGTACACCCAAGATAACATCGCGCCGAGATCGCCCGAAGTAAGGTCGATGATATTCTCCTTATAATCGGGTAGCGAGCGTCGGGAATGCTGAACGGTAAGATGGGCGGCAAGCGACCACGACGTCATTTCGCAATACAGGAAAACGCCGTTAATCAACTGGTCGGTGAAGCGGCCTTTCCCTTCGGCCAGCTCGGCCAGGAAAAGCGACGCGAGCGCCTGGTTGTTCCGTTCGAAAGGCGCTTCCATTTTTTGCCGGTCGCCACTCCGCTCGAATTCCATATAATCGGTAGCGGTAACTACTTCCCAACGATAGTCGAGGTATCGCTCCCCTTTTTCGATAAAACGGGCTTTGTACGAGCCGAACAAACCATCCCAACCCGTACGGTCGGCATATGCCGGATAAGGCACCCAGTTACAACCGGGTACGAGCATCCGCTCCAATTCGTTACGCCCGGCTTCCCGTTGAAGCAGATTCCGCTCCGTATAGCCGGAGGCCTGCCAGGAGGCCAATAAACAAACGAGTAAAAATAAATAACGTGTTTTCATAAGGGTATAGGATATTTCTTATATCCGGCCATCCGGATCATCGCAAAAGTAATAAAAAGGAAAGGAAGGCACGATTACCAAGCGTCCGTTTAAAGGTTAAAATCGTCCGCAACGGCTTTTTTAACATACTTCCTACGGAAATGCGTAAACCCAGGCAGATAACCGGCAGGGTAGCGTAACCGAGGTCGATGGCCGGCGGAACGGTGTAAACCGGACTCCCCGTTTCCCGTACCGGTTGCCGCCGGATAAAGGAAACAGGGAGCAGGCTGCTTAAAATGTTTTTTTCACTCTGTGGGAATTCCCGAACGGTTTTACCATCCCGGATTCTGTTTCAGTGCGGGATTGATTTCGATTTCCGAAGCGGGAACCGGCCACAAGTAGTCGCGGTCTTTGTTGAATTTTCGGGTAAACATCGTTTTTCCCGTAATGCCGTACTCTACCCGGTTAAGCAGTTTTTCCGACAATCCCCAGCGACGCAGGTCGCTGTCGCGAACTCCCTCGCCGGCCAGCTCGAAAGCCCGCTCGCGGAAGATACGTTCGAAAACCGCCTCCTTCGTGCGGGCTTCCAGGTAAGCCGGGCCGCTGTTGATTCCGGGCATGTTTACCCGGGCGCGCACCCGGTTGATGTATTCTACGGCTTTCGCTTGGTTACCGTCTTCGTTATAGGCCTCGGCCAGCATCAGGAATACATCGGCCAGCCGGATAACCGGGAAGTTTACCGGCGTATGCTCCCGGTTGGTGATGGCGCCGTCCCAATCGCCTTCGGGAACGAATTTACGCCAGAAATAAGTTTCCCATCCGCCCTTATTGTTCCGCATGTAGCCGTTCGACTCGTTCAAGGCGATAACATCGCCCTTCGTATTCTCAGCCAGCAGAAATGTCATTTGTTTCGGCGCATTGGAATACCATCCCAGGTAGTTGGCGTACGGGGCGATTACCGTAGCCGACAGCCGCGGGTCGCGCCGGGCATACAAAGCCTTTACGGTTTCGGCGTCGGCCGGCATGTTTAGCACGTTTTTCCCTTCGTTGTCCATCGTAACGCGGTAAACGCGCTCGCGTACCTTATTGTCGGTGGTATAGCCGGGAAATACCTCGTCCCAGTCGAACGGACGCCCGTCGGTATATTCGTACATATCCGCCAGGTTGGCCGACGGTACAGTGTTATTCCAGCAACTACCGTACGAATTACGCGTGCCGGCATAAAAACACAAAGGCATCCCATAGTTATTTCCCACGCCCCCCAGGTTCACGATAGAGAAAATCATTTCCTCGCTGGTATGTGCCGTAAGATTGAACAAACCGGCATAATCGTCGTGCAAGCGGTATCCGTACTCCGGCTTGATTACTTCTTCGAACGAAACGATAGCTTGCTTGTAATCCTTGTTATACAAGTATACTTTGCCGAGCAACGCATACACAGCCCCGAGAGTTACCCGGCCGTAGTCATCGGCCGGCCATGCTTTCGGCAATCCGGCCGACAAGGCGTCGGTCAAGTCTTTTATGATGAAAGCGCGGGTTTCTTCGGCTGTACTGCGCGGAAGCATCAGGTCGTTGAAATCCTTCTCCAAATCTGTAGTTTCGTCATACAAAGGTAAGCCGCCGAAATAATCCAGCAAATGGAAATAAATCAGGCCGCGCAGGAACTTTGCCTCGCCTACCATCTGTTTCTTCGCCGGTTCGTCGACAGGCGCCTCCCCTATGCTACGAATAGCTAAGTTAGCCCGCTGAATCGCATCGTAGCCGTTTTGCCATTTCCCGTTGAGGAAACCTGTCCGGGGCGTACAGGTGCCGAATTGGAGCGCTTCATACTGGTCGTAACCGGCCGCTACGTCCGAATTAACGTCGATCATAAACATTTTACCGTACAAATCGGTATTTTTGAGGGCGGCATATACACCCATCAATCCCTGTTTGCACTGGTCTTCCGTTTTCCAGAAAGTCGACGAGCTGGGCTGGTCGAACGGTGCCCGGTCGAGGTCGTAACAACCGGTGAGTACCGCCAGCACCAGTATCCACGATAGTATAATTTGTTTTTTCATACGAACATTGTTTTTATTTTTTGCACTCAGGCCACAGGAAAATTGCCGGCATATCTTGCCCGGCCTTATCGCCCGGCATGCGGGCGGCTGTTTCCTGTTTATTCATTTACATCGATTTAATTTATACGGTTTGTCAGAAAGCCACGTTCAGCCCGATTACGGCTTGCCGCATCGTAGGATAAGTAACGCCCTTGATTTCGGGATCGTACCCTTTCCACTTGGTAAACGTAAAGAAGTTTTCCAAACTGCCGTAAACGCGCACTTTTTCTATCGAAACGGCCTGCGTCCATTTGGCCGGCAGGGTATAGCCTAACTGGATATTCCGGATTTTAAGGTACGCCTTGCTCGCCAGCCAAAAGTCGGAGTACTGTTCGTTCTTGGTGATGGAGTACTCCAATAGGCGCGGGTAAGCGGCGGGAGTGGTACGGCCTTCGTACCAACGGCCTTCGATTACTTCCTTGTTTAGTTGGTACCCTACCCGAACAGTCGAACGGTACAGGTTACTGTTATAAATATCTTTCACGCCGGCCACCCCCTGTAACAACGTAGAAAAGTCGATGCCTTTCCAGGAAAAACCCAAATTGATGCCGTAGGTAAACTTGGGGGTAGAGCCGGAGCCGATGGCTTCGCGGTCGTCGTCGTCGACTACCCCGTCGCCGTTGAGATCTTTATACAGGAAATCGCCCTTCTCCGGAACGCCGTACGGAAATACGGTACGCTTTTTCCCGTTTTCATCGAGTGGCGCATTATCGAGCATCTGTTGCACCAACGCCAGGTCTGCATCGGTTTGTACCAGCCTGTCTACCCGGCGTACGTACGCTACGTTCATCGGCATGCCTTCCAGCAACATAGTAGCTCCGCTGATAGATTTTACGTCACCCCGAAACTTATCTACCTTATTTTTAATATAAGTAAAATTGAATCCTGCGTTGTAGCGGAAGTCTTTTCCGGTCCGGTCGTTCCAGTTTATCGTTATTTCAACTCCCCGGTTGCTCACCTCGGCTGCATTTTGCTTGGGTATCGACGCGTTTCCGTGCACCATCGGGGCAGGCAGGCTTATAAGAATGTCTTTGGTTTTTTTATAAAACCCGTCCACGGTACCGCTCAGCCGGTTGTTCAATACAGTAAAGTCGAGGCCGCCGTTGGTTACGTACGTAGTTTCCCAAGTAAGGGCAGCATTGGCGATTGCCGTTTGAGACAACCCCATTTCCACCGCACGCGCCAGCACGTAATTGGTTTGCGAGTAGAGCGATTGGGCCGAATAATTGCCGTCGAGGTCTTTGTCGCTGCCGAGCGAGTTATTTCCCAACGAGCCGTACGACAGGCGTACTTTCAGGTTATCCAGCCAGGCGACATGTCGCATAAACGCTTCTTCCGAAATACGCCAGGCGGCCGAGAAAGAGGGAAAGTATCCCCAACGGTTATTTTGCAGGAAACGCGACGATCCGTCGGCACGGAGGTTCGCCTCGAGCAAGTATTTGTTATCCCAGGACAGGTTAAGCCGCCCGAAAAACGACCGCATCGCCCACTCGGTGGTATTGCCCCCCGAGGAGCTTTCGCCGATAGCGCCGTTGATTACGTTAAGCGACGGATCGAGCAGGTCGTAGCGCGTGGCATTGAAATACTGGCGCCTGAACTGCTCCTGGCTTCCGCCTATCATCAGGTTGGCGTTGAGCCGGTCGCCGAAAAAGTTATGTTCATAACCGACAGTACCGTCCATAAAATGCCGGAAGCGTTTTTCGTTGTAATTGTAGATACTGGTACGTCCTTTCCCGTCGGAGTACAGCGTCTCGGTAAGGAAGTTCCACAACTCTACGAACACGGGTTTGGAATCTTTGAACTTATCGTAATACTCGTATGCGTACGAGCCCTGGATCGTGAGTCCTTTTACCGGGGTGAGCACAGCGTTCAAACGGGCTTTCAGGTTATTGAACTTAATGTCGCCGCTCACATTGCGCAATCTTACGTACGGGTTATTGGTCGCATTCTGCGGGTCGTCCTCGTTGTTAGGATTGACCCCCAACCGGCCTTGCGCGTCTTTATAGGCTATACCGGGGTTCCCACCCGTAAGGCCGTAGGTATAAGTGTCGTCGATGTTATCGCTTGCCGCCGTGGTCTTAGCCGTATAACCGCTCAGGTTAACCCCTACTTTCAGCCAGCTTTTCAGCCGGGCTTCTACGTTGGTACGCAAATCGTAACGTTGATAACCGGTATTTTCAAGGATACCCGGATTGTTGAGGTAATTGAACGAAGCATAAAAGGTAATCTTGTCCGAGCCACCCGTAGCCGAAACGGTATGCCGTTGGGAAACGCCGGTTTTATACACGTCGAAGATATCGCTGTTGGGATAAAGAAGCGGATTCGCATTGCTCTCGTTGCTGCGCCACAGGTCGATTACATTTTGCGAGAACTGCTCCGGCTTGTCGCTGTTATGCAAGCCTTCGTTGAGGTACGTCATGTAATCGGCGTAATTCGAAATCACCTCGTACGGTTGGTCGAGCGTCTCGAACGACACGTATCCGTTGTATTCAAGTTTCATTTTTCCTTCTTTTCCCGTTTTGGTAGTAATCAGGATAACGCCGTTCGAAGCGCGCGAACCGTAAATAGCGGCCGAAGCAGCGTCTTTCAATACGGTAATCGTTTCTACATCCTGCGGGTTCACATTATTGATATTGCTTTCCACGCCGTCGACAATTACCAGCGGCGACGAGTTGTTCAGCGTTCCTTCACCACGCACCGTGATGGCTGCATCACCGTTGTTGGAAGGACGGTTGTTGCTGGCCACCACATTTACCCCGGCAGCTGCACCCGACAAGGCCGACGATATATTGGTTATCGGGCGGCTCTCGGTAAGTTCGGATACGTTAACAGAAGCAACGGCGCCCGAAAGATTCACTTTTTTCTGGGTTCCGTACCCTACTACCACTACTTCTTCGAGTGCCTGCGCGTTTTCTTTCAGGCGAATCGTATACGAAGATTGAGTACCCACCTTCACTTCGCTGTTCAGGTAACCGATGTAGCTAACCTGAATCAAAGCGCCGGACGGCACCTGAAGGGTAAACCGGCCGTCGATGTCGGTTATCGTACCGTTGGCCGTACCTTTTACTACTACATTGGCGCCGATAACAGGCTCGCCAGTAGCATCCGTTACTACTCCTTGTATTGTTTTTTGTTGTTGGCTTATCCCGGTTACAGTCCGGGCCGAATCGAATACCGGGTTAGCAGCGGCCTGGGCCATACCCGCGCTTATCAGGAATAAAGCCGCTCCCAAAACCATTTTTTTCGAGAGCATAAAAGGGCGCATTTGTTTTTTCTTCATAATAATAGAAACAAATCTGGTTATTACTAAATTGAATAAATCGAAAATTCGTCGCCGGAAGCCCGGCAACCAGGTGCGTTTACAGGTTAAATTCATGTTTTCATTTTACTGGCATTTTA
>DBGBSM010000377.1:0-6185 GCA_048468815.1 Parabacteroides sp. | reverse complement strand
AGATTATATTTATTGTTTCATCTCATCCTTTCTCTTTTTCCAAAGCTGGTAACTGTTGATGATATTTTGCCACAGTACGTACGCCGCCGGCGCAATCGACGATACCGGCGTAAGGTAGACCTGCGCCATCCAGATAGCCAGAATTGTATTTTTCTGCCCGAGCCCCTGTTGCGCCGAAATGGTATCGCCGTACCGTTTTCCTAACATACGTCCCGTAAGGAATTGCCCCACGCATACCACCAGCGCCGCCAGTCCCAGCCAGATTTCGTTCAGGTAATCCGGATGTTGCTGCGCCAGTAAGAATACCACCGTTTTACCCGTTACGATGGCCAGGGCGATTGCCCATAAGTAGAACCCCAGTTGCCGGGCAGCCAGTATTTTGCGATGCACGATGGGAACGAACCGTTGCAACAGCCACGCTACCGCCAGCGGAAGAATCAGCAACGGAATCACTTGTTTGCAGATATACAGGAACGAGGCCCAGAACGTCATGTCCTGATGCGCACCGATAAACGAGAAGAGCACCGGCGCGGCAATCGCTATCCCGACGCTGCTTACCAGCGTATACGTGGTGAGGAACGCGATGTCGCCACCCAACATTCCCGTAATCACGGCGGCCGATGTAGCGGTGGGAGCCAGGATGCAAATCAGCGCCCCTTCCGACACCACCGGATTGAAGAAGCGTACCGCGCCGTATACGGCCAGGCTCCCGACGAGCTGAATCACCAGCAGCCAGCCGTGCAACGGATGCACGCGCATATTCCGGAAAGAAATCTTACAGAAAGTAACCAGCAGCATCGAGAAAATCAGGTAGGGAGTAAGGAAAGCCAGCCGGCCGAAAAACGGATAAAACACGATGCCCGCGCCCATGGCGATCGGTAGCATCCAGTTTTTGATAAGTTGCAACATGTCGGTTCGTTTTATTCGAGGCAAAGATAGTGCAAGCCGAGCGCAAAAGCAAAGCCCCTCTTTGATTTTGCCGAGGCGCCGCCTATCTTCTCTTTTCGGAAGAAAAGTAGTGCAAGCCGAGGACAGAAGCAAAGCCTCTCTTTGATTATGTTGAGGCACAGCCTATCTTCGTTTTCTTCGAACCAAAGGAATAACAAACAGCGGATTCGTGCAAACGAATAAGTAATATTTTTTATCTTTATCCCCTAACTCGGTAAAGAAGCGCATGCGAATACACACAGACTCCTTAAAAACACACTTAATATGAACACATTCAAACTCTTCCAGTTTGCCGGCCTCACCGCACTCGCCGCTACCGCGTGCGCTCCGAAAGAAAAAGCACCGGAGAAAAAGATGAACATCCTGTACATCATGACCGACGACCATTCGTACCAAACCATCAGCGCTTACGACAAGCGGTATATGCAAACGCCGAATATCGACCGGATTGCGAACGAAGGGGTGCGGTTCTGCAACAGCTACGTGGGGAACTCCATCAGCGGTCCCAGCCGCGCCATCATGCTTACCGGCAAGTTCAGCCACAAAAACGGTTTCCGTACCAACAGCGACCAGTTCGACGGCACGCAACAAACGTTTCCCAAATTATTGCAGAAAGCCGGTTACCAAACAGCCATGGTAGGCAAGTGGCATCTTACCTCGCTCCCTACCGGCTTCGATTACTGGAATATCGTACCCGAACAGGGCGATTACTACAATCCCGACTTTATCGAAATGGGCGAGAAGAAACAAGTGGAAGGTTATGCTACCAACCTGATTACCGATTATGCGCTCGACTGGCTGGAGAACGGACGCGACCAGGATAAGCCCTTCTGCCTGCTGCTACATCATAAAGCGCCGCACCGCACCTGGATGCCCGATACCTGCGACTTGCGCCTGTACGACGATATAACGTACCCGGTACCGGAAACGTTCTACGACGAATACGAAGGACGTACGGCCGCCCGCGACCAGAAAATGAGTATCATCAAGGATATGAACGTGGTATACGACCTGAAAATGCTCGACAAGGAAGGCCGAATCAAAACCGACCGTCCCGACCTGGAAGAAATGGGCTGGGCCAAAGTAGGGCGTATGAATCCGGAGCAACGGGCCGTATGGGATGCTTATTACGACCCGATTATCAAAGATTTCAAGGAAAAGAAACGCACGGGCAAAGAGTTGGCCGAATGGAAATACCAGCGGTACATGCACGATTACCTTCGTTGCATCCACTCGGTAGACCGGAACATCGGCCGCGTGCTGGATTACCTGGAAAAGAACGGCTTGCTGGAAAACACGCTCGTGGTGTATACTTCCGACCAGGGTTTCTATATGGGCGAGCACGGCTGGTTCGACAAACGTTTCATGTATGAGGAATCGTTCCGCACGCCGTTGGTGATGCGTCTTCCGGGAACTACCAAACACGGCGACATCGACCAGTTCGTACAGAATATCGACTATGCGCCTACCTTCCTGGAGCTGGCCGGCGTGGAAGTGCCTTCGGATATGCAGGGCGAATCGCTGTTGCCGCTGCTGAAAGGCGAAGAAGTGAACGACTGGCGTAACTCCTTGTACTACCATTATTACGAGTTTCCCGACGAGCATGCGGTAAAACGGCATTACGGCGCCCGGAACGAACGGTACAAGATTATCCACTTTTACGACGACATCGACGAATGGGAATTCTACGATTTGCAGAACGACCCCGCCGAGTTGCACAACCTGATTAACGACCCGGCTTACCAGGAGCAAATAGACTCGCTCAAGAACGAGTTGAACCGGCTCCAGGTTAAATACGACGACCTCGATAAAAGTACTTATCGCTAAGCGGAACTTTTTTTCCGCCCGGTAACTCCTTTACATACGAACGGCTCCGGTTGCGAAATTAAAAATAGCAGCCCGGAGCCGTTCCTGTGTTTATTTTATTTATCTTTGGGCATTAAGCAATTGTAAATCTGTATTCCATGGAACTGAAGTTACCCGATAAGCTGGGAACGGCCGCTCCCGTAACGGTAAAGGGAGAGCATGTGTTGGTGGTGGTAGGAGCGAACGGTACGGGAAAAAGCTCGTTCGGCCGGGAATTGGCGGCGCATTACCCGGATTGCGCGGAACGGATTGCCGGGATGCGGGCGTTGTTTATCAACAGCTCGTCGGTGAACTTCCGCGATATGGTGTCGGAGCGCTTGCTCTCGCCCTTGCTGTCGGATTACGAAAAGCTGGTACTCCGGTTGCGGCAGGAAGAATACGAAGCCGCCGTCAACTACAAGGAAGCGGCGAAGAAAGAGCCCGGGTTGCCGCCGCCCGCCACGAAAATCGACCGGATACAGGAGATATGGGAAAAGATGTTTCCGCATAACCGGCTGGTGCGCAAATCCGGGTTTATCGAGCTGGCCGCCGTTTCGAAGAACGGCAACCCATATAACGCTTCGCGGATGAGCGACGGCGAGAAAATCGTGTTTTACCTGATCGGTGCCGTACTGAATGCCCGGCCCGACGCGCTGTTGATTATCGAAGAGCCGGAGATTCATCTCCATTCTTCTATCAAAAGCCTGTTGTGGGACGAAATCGAAGCGTGCCGTCCCGATTGCACGTATGTATACCTTACGCACGACATCGAGTTCGCTTCGTCGCGCCGGAACAGCAAACGCATCTGGATTCGTTCGTACGACGGCGACGACCGGGTATGGGATTACGAACTCATGGACGACAACGAGAGTTTTCCGGAAGAGCTTTACCTCGAAATACTCGGCAACCGCAAACCGGTGCTCTTTATCGAGGGAACCGACTCGTCGAGTATCGATATCCGCCTCTATCCGCACATCTTTCCCGGCTATATGGTGAAGCCGATGGGCGGCTGCCAGAAAGTAATCGAAACCACCAAGGCGTTCGGGCAACTGAAAGACTTCCACCTCCTCGAATCGAAAGGAATCGTCGACCGCGACCGTCGTACGGAGGGCGAAATCGCTTACCTGCGGCAACAGCATATCCTGGTGCCCGACGTGGCCGAAGTAGAGAACCTGCTGATGCTGGAGCCTGTTATCGAAACGGTGGCGCGCCGGCTGATGCGCAACAGCGAAGCGGTATTCGCACAGGTGAAGGAAAACGTAGTGAAGTTGTTCGGAAAGGAGCTGGAAGCGCAGGTGCTGCTGCATGCCCGGCACCGGGTACGGAAGAAGCTCGAAACTGCGGTCGACCGGAAAATCGCCTCGGTAGAACAATTGGCCGGACACGTGGAAGCGCTTTGCGAGAATATCCATGTGCACGCCATTTACAGCGAAATCAAAGCGAATTTTCTGCGCTATGCGGAAGAGGGCGATTACCGGAGCATTCTCCGGGTATATAACCAGAAGGGAATGCTGCCGCAAAGCCGGTTATGCAATTTGTTGGGTATAAGCAACAAGGAAAGTTACCTCAACCTCATTCTTTCTATCTTAAAAGAAGACAAAGAAGATGCCGCCGCCATACGGACGGCTATAAAAGAAGCGTTGGGCGCGTGAAAAGTCCGGTAAAAATAGGGCCGAATCAACAAAAAGTCGTTATTTTGTGTTCAGAATGAAAAAAGGGCGACGCCCGTTCAGCTTATGCGTACACCGACACTACAATATCTTTACCTGCAGAAACCGGTAACCATGGTGGTTGTGATTTGCATTATTTCCGTCCTCCCGTGGATCGGTGTGGGTGATTTTTGTACTCCCGGCGAGCCGCACGATGCGGCGGTGGCCGCTTCCATCCTCGAATCGGGCAATTGGGTTTTGCCGCGCCTGTATGCGGGCGAGGCGCTTTCCACACCTCCGCTGGTGCACTGGCTGGTGGCACTGGCCTCGTATCCTTCCGGACACGTAACGGAATTTACGGCCCGCTTCCCGTCGGCTGTGGCGTTTACGGTAACGATCGGGTTTATCCTCGTGTTTTTCGGCAAGCGTTTTAAGTTCCAGGAAGCGTTTATCGCTACTCTCTTGCTGATTACTTCGTTCGGCATCCACGAGGCGGCGATGACTACGCGCCCCGGTATGGTACTGACGTGTTGGGTAATAATCGGTCTTATCCAGCTTTACCGCTGGGAAGAGAAGTTAGAGTTGAAAGGGTTGCCGGTATCCATTCCGCTTATCCTGGGATGCGCCGTACTGACGGGCGGCCTGGTGGGTTTGTTCCTGCCGCTGCTGATATTCGGGGTATATATAGCCTTGCTCCGGAAATACCCGCCGTTGGTTATTTTCAAGTCGCTGCTGTATGTGTTCGTGTCGTCTTTGTTTTTGCCGGCGTTATGGTACGTGGCGGCTTGGCGGCAGGGCGGCGACCGGTTTCCCGACTGGATCTGGACGCAGCACGTGAGCCGTTTCTGGGAGGTATACGGCTACGGACACCGGGGGCTGGTATATAACCTGTTTACCGTGCTGGGCGGTTTTATGCCCTGGACATTGTTTTTCATATTTTCTTTATTCGGCACCCGTATCCTGGTGCCCGACAAATCGTTCAAGGCGATTCTGCAAACCGCGTGGCAAGGTATCCTGTCGATGCACAGGCCGCAGTTGTTCGGCCTGGTGGTTATCGTATGCGTGTTGGCGTGGTACGCGGTGCCGGTGGGTAACCAGCCGGTTTACCTGATGCCGGCTTATCCGTTCATCGCTTTGTTTCTGGGGAAGTATGCGATTTATATTACCGAGTACCGCACGAAGGTAACGCGGGTATTCGCCGGTTTCATGGCGGCTGTTACGGTGGCGGGATTGCTGGTTATCTTGTGTACGGCGGCCGGCTGGTTCCATCCGGTACGGTTGGCGGAACGGTTTACGCATTCGCCTTACCTGTTGGCGCAGGCCGACATGTTGGCTGCTTCGTGGAAGCACTTGCCGGCGTTGAGCGTGTTTATCCTGGCGGTTATCGGGCTGGCCTTGGGTACGGTGTTTTACCAGATGCGGAAAAAAATCAACATCAAGATATTGTATGCCACCATCGGCTTGGTGTTTACGCTGAACCTGTTGCTCGACGGGGTAGTGGAGAAGAGCCTCCGTGAAGGGAACTCGTGCAAGGCGTTCGCCGAACAGATAAAGAGCGCGTATCCGCTTACCCGCGAAAATGTATATGTGATGCAGAACTGGGAGCAGTATCCCGATTTTTACGGGTTGAACTTCTACCTGGGTACGGTTTTCCGTACGTTCTCGGAAGAGAAGCCGGCCGAAGGGTATTTTATCGCTACCGACGGGATGATGCCGCGGATTGAAAGCGACTTCCCGGAATAC
>DBGBSM010000376.1:0-8416 GCA_048468815.1 Parabacteroides sp. | reverse complement strand
TATAGGAATAACCCTTGAAAATAGAAGTGAAATCTGAAAAAAAACGGGTAAATCGCAGTTTCGGGCAAGGATATTCGCCGATTCGGTCTTCCTCTGCTTATTGCCCGATTTCGCGGACAGGCAGAAACGGGCAGCAAAGCAAAGATGTCGGGAACAGTTCGGCTGAAATGGCGGCAAAAACGGCTGCTGCATATGCGCAGCAAAGTAAAGATGTCCGAAACAGTTCTCCTGAACGGTATCGTGGGTTGGTTGGGGGTGCTCGGCAGAAAAGCAAAGGTACCCGGAACAATTGCGGTATAGATAGTCAGACGGTACGGAACGGACAGTGGGCCAAATACATATAGTGAGGCTCAAAGCGTTGAAATCGGTGCGTTCGATAACGGCCGCTCCTTCCTGCCAAGCACCTATATGGAGGCTCGAAGAGGCGTAAGGCATGTTATGGCCGAGATAAAAAGAGGCTACTAAGGTACCCTTGGTGCGGATACGAAGAGGACGGAGTTACGGAGACCGAACTGGATCGGGTGTAGCTTCGGCCGTTCGAACGCTATACGGAGTGAACCGAGTTTCGGAAACCGGGATACATGGAAGCTACTTGTCCGGCCATGCCAACCATTTGGGGGCATTACTTGAGCGGCACACGGAAGCTATTTGTCCGGTTCCCACAGAACATCGGCACCCGTATCGGTATCTCGGTGCTGCCACACGGAAGCTATTTGTCTGGTTCCCACTTTCGGCAGTAGCTTCGTAGCCGTCCATCTTCGGCACAAACGGAAGCTATTTGTCCGGTTCCCACCTATACCGATCCTTCGTCTAAGTCCAACTCGTCGAACACACGGAAACTACCTGTCCGGTTCCCACCCGGATTCCCGGGTGCATAAAATAAAAAAGAGAAAGCCGGGCTTTTTTCGATAAGCCCGGCTTTGCCGTATAGAGCGAAATGTGTATTCGTTATTTCTGTATCCAGCGTACGTAAGCGAAATCCTGACGGTGGGGCAACTCGTCGTTTTTCGGGAATACCCGGAAAGCCATCTTGATGGCACCCGCTTCGTCCGGCGTTACGTTCAGCTCGTAGTACAGCTTCGAGCCCTCTTCCTTCACCAACTTGAATTCGTATACGTGACGCAGCTTCTGCTCCTGCCGTTCCGGGTCGAGCGAAGTGGTAACCAGTTCCACGCCCAGCATACCCTTCATACCCTTCCGGTCGAGTACGATTTTTACGTTGTACGATTGGCCTACTACCGGGCCGGCGTTCAGCATCGCCTCGTCGATGTCGATCGACACCGTTTCCACTTCGTCCCAGTGCGCAGCCACTTCCTCTTTCCAGGCGGCTATTTCGCGCGCCTTGGCGAAGTTGTCGGCTTTCAGCTTGGCGGAACGGCTGGCCAGCTTGCTGTAGAATAACTTCAGGTAATCGTCGATCATCCGCTTCATCGTGTAATGCGGGGCGATCTGGCACATCGAGTTCTTGATGTAGCTGATCCACTCGGGCGAAAAACCCTTGCTGTTCTTGGCATAATACGTCGGGATGATTTCGCTTTCGAGGATATGGTAAATCGTAGCCGCATCCAGTTGATCCTGATACTGCTGGTTTTCGTACGTACGTTTTTCGGTCAACGCCCAGCCGGCACCTTGGCGGTAACCTTCGTACCACCAACCGTCGAGCACCGAGAAGTTGATTACGCCGTTCATTTCGGCCTTTTCGCCCGAGGTACCCGATGCTTCCAACGGACGCGTCGGCGTGTTCAGCCATACGTCTACACCCGAGATTAACCGGCGAGCCAGGCGCATGTCGTAATTTTCCAGGAAAATAATCTTTCCTAAAAATTCCGGACGGCGCGAAATTTCCATGATGTGCTTAATCAAGCCCTGTCCGCCGCCGTCGGCCGGGTGCGCTTTCCCGGTGAATAAGAACTGGATGGGATATTTTTCGTTGTTTACGATTTTAGCCAACCGGTCTAAGTCGGTGAACAACAAATGAGCGCGCTTATAGGTGGCGAACCGGCGTCCGAAGCCGATAAGCAGGGCGTTCGGGTTGATTTGTTCGAGGATGGAAACCACCTTCGACGGGTCGCCCTGGTTTTTGAGCCAGCTATCGCGGAACTGCACCTTGATATATTCGGTAAGCCGCCGTTTCAATTCCTGGCGGATACCCCAGATTTCTTCGTCGGGCACGTTGTTGATCGCTTCCCAGTATTTCGGGTTCGCCTGGTCGTTCCAGAACTCGGGTACGAAATTCTTGTGGAAGAACTTTTTCCACTCGGTAGCCGCCCAGGTAGGCATGTGCACCCCGTTGGTTACGTATCCTACGTGCAGCTCTTCCGGGAAATACCCTTTCCATACCGGCGCGAACATCTTCTGCGAAACCAATCCGTGCAATTTACTTACCCCGTTGGCTTCCTGACAGGTATTCAGCGCGAATACGCTCATGGAGAATTTCTCGTTCGAGCCCGGATTTTCGCGTCCCATATCGATAAATTCCTGCCAGCTGATACCCAGCTTGGCGGGGAATTCGCCCATGTATTTGCCGAACAACCCTTCGTCGAAGTAGTCGTGTCCGGCCGGAACCGGCGTATGTACCGTGTAGAGAGCCGACGAACGTACCACTTCCAGCGCTTCGTTGAAAGTAAGCTTGTCGTTCTGGATATAATCTACCAGCCGTTGTGCGTTGATGAGCGCGGCGTGGCCTTCGTTGCAATGATAAATCTGTTTTTTGATTCCCAGCCGGTTGAGCATCAGGATACCCCCGATACCCAACAGGTATTCCTGCTTGATACGGTTTTCCCAGTCGCCCCCGTAAAGCTGGTAAGTGATGGAGCGGTCCCATTCGCTGTTGCGGTCTACGTCGGTATCCATCAGGTACAACGGCACGCGGCCCACGTTTACCCGCCATACGTTGGCGTAAACGATGCGTCCGGGATAAGGCACTTCCAGTATCATCGGCTCGCCGTTTTCGTCGATTACCTGCTCGATGGGAAGCTGGTTGAAGTTCTGGGGCTCGTAATTGGCGATCTGCTGCCCGTCCATGGCCAGCGTTTGCGTAAAGTAACCGTAGCGGTATAAAAATCCGACTGCTGCCAAATCAACATGCGAATCGCTTGCTTCCTTGATATAATCGCCCGCCAGTACGCCCAAACCGCCCGAATAAATCTTCAGGATGTTGGTAAGCCCGTATTCCATGCTGAAATAAGCTACGCTCGGCTTGCCGGCGTCGGCTTTTTCTTTCATATAAGCCTGGAAGGCGGCGTATACGCGGTTCATTTCCGCTATCAACTCCTTGTCGGCGGCAATTTCTTCCAATCGTTGGTAAGAAAGGCTCTGGAGGAGAAGAACGGGGTTGCCTTCGGTCTTTTTCCACAAATTTTCGTCTAATTTGCTGAAGAGACGTGTGGCTTCGTAGTTCCATACCCACCATAAATTGTGCGCGATTTCCTGCAGAGGCTCTAACTTCTTGGGAAGTTTGGAGTGAGCGTAAATATCTCTCCAGGCGGGAGTATTGGCATTATTCGCTTTGATTTTCATATAATGAATTTTTAAGTGACTCAATTTTGTCGGTTGTTTTTTATGTACCTTTTCCGGTAAAAACGGTGCAAAGATACGTATACTCTTTTAGAATAGAAGCATTTAATTACGAATTTCTTCGTTCGGCGCGTGTTAAAGCCACTTCGAACGCCCGTTCGTAATACCAGATAAACTGGCTCCATTCGGCTTGGGAAGCGAGCTCGAAACAGTTTTTCCGGATAGCCGCGAGTTCTTTCGGCGTAGCGTCGGCCAGCGTAAGCAAAGCGTCGCGGATGGCGTCGGCTACCTCGAAATAGTTGAAATCGGTGCGTTCGATAACGGCCACCCCTTCCTTGATGTTGCTGCCCGATACGGATTTATGCGACCACAATCCGAATCCGGCCAGGTTGGTGGTGATGGTGGGTATCCCGAAGGCTACGCTTTCCAGCGGCGTGTAGCCCCAGGGCTCGTAGTACGAGGGGTATACGGTGGCATCCATTCCGACGAGCAGGTCGTAATACGGTTTGTTGAATATGCCGTCGTTGCCGGAAAGGTAACAGGGTACGAAGATGATTTTCAGTTTGTCGGTGGCGGCGTTGGTGAACCCGCAGTAATTGAGGTAATTCAGCACCCGGTCTTCCTGCATGTTGTTCAGCCAGTGTGTGATGAAGGGGAATTGCAGCGGCCGGCCGTTGTTAAAGTCGCGGGCGAGCGCTTCCTTCAGGTCGGCGCGGGCTTCGTGCACCCAGGCGGGTACCATGATGAAGGCTACCACTTCGCGGGTAAGGTCGCTTGAGGCGCGCAACCGGTTAACGGCTTCGATAAATACGTCGATTCCTTTGTTGCGGTACTCGTACCGGCCGCTGGTGGATACCAGGAGGGCGTCGTCGCTGATGCGGGTGCCGGTAAGCTTTTCGGCCACGTTCAGCAGGGCGGCGCGGGCTTCCTTGCGCTTGGCGGTATAGTTTTTCCCGGTGGGTACGAAGTCGGGCTCGAAGCCGTTCGGCGTAACCACGTCGGGAGCCCGGTCGAGCAGGCGGGTGCATTCGCGGGCGGTGATGTCGCTAACGGTGGTAAAACAGTCGGCGAAACGGGCCGTTTGCTTTTCAACCGAGTGCTTGGCTTCCATGTTCAGCTCGCGGGCCATCAGGTCGCCGTCGTATTGGTCGAGGTAAGCGTACAGCGGCTTGTTGTTACCGGCAATCGACCGTCCGATGGAGGTGGCGTGCGTAGTGAAAATCGTGGCCACGGCCGGTACCCGTTTCTGCAGGAACAGGGCGCCCATGCCCAGCATCCATTCGTTGAAGAGGGCTACCACCTTCTTATCGTCCAACCGGTAGAATTGGTAAAAGCTTTCTATCAGCCGCCCGGTGGCTAAGGCGAAGATGCACGCTTCGTCGTAATCGCCGTAGGCATGGATGGAGTCGACCTTGAAATTTTCCCACATGGAAAAGAAAAAAGTATCGCGCTCGGCAAAGAACGGCATGAAGTCCAGCAGGATGGCGACGGGTTTGCCGGGCACTTGCCAGCGGCCGATTTTTACCTTCAGCCCGTCGGCCGTTTCCGCGTGCCGTTTCCAGTCGGCGAATAAAGCGGTGTCTTCTTCGAAATCAGGAGCGGGGCGGGTTCCCCATACGTCGGGGCCTATAAAAATCAGTCGGTCGCCCAGTTTTTGCTGCAACGTGTGTGCCTTGGTGGAGAGGACGGTATAGATGCCTCCTACTTTATTACATACTTCCCAACTGCTTTCGAATAGATAATCCGGCGTCGTAACACTCTTGTTCATCTTTAGATTTACTATCAATTTAGTTTATGCTTCGTGTCTTTTTCAGGATACCGAGACGGTGCAGGCTGAAGGCAGAAGCAAGTGTCGCTTGATTTTGCCGGGACGCCGCCTATCTCCGCAAAGTGTATGGCCAAGACCAGGGGCCGAATCCGCCGGCCTGTACCGGCGTGCGCGCCTGTCTTCGCTCTTTCGTTAAAGCTTGTAATACTGCGAACCGGGAACAACGGGCGATGGGCTCGCTTGTGCCGGGTTGCCGCTTGTCTGCGCTTTTTTACGAATGCAACGATAACGCACACCGCGGACGGAAACATGAACTGTTTATCCGGGCCGCGATACACTTTATCTTCGCTTTTCAGGCTGCAAAGATAAACTAATTTATGTTTTTAACAGCCCTTAAAGGGGAAATAAATTTTATTTCGTAGCTTTGTACACTCTCCTGCGGGAGTTTTTTTACTAACGAAAACACAGAATTTGAATTATGGCTAAAAGAAGATTTTTAAAGAAGGACATCGGTTATATCGCCGGCGATTTGTTTACGGAAGTATTGATTTGCCAGGCTTTGATGCCGGATACCGACCCGGCTGAAGCGGACGGGCTGATGGCGCGTATCCTCACGATGCAGGACGAGTTTATCCGCCGCGCCCAGCGTCCGGACGGGAACGGCGACCGGAAGCATGTAAAGGCGTATTACCGCAAATTATGGACCGATCTGGAGGCGGAAGCCGACGCGATTGCCTCGGGAATCGCCTCTCTCAACCGGAAAAAGGATGAAGAAAAAGCTGTGTAGTTGGATTCTCCGCGTAGCGGGCTGGAAGCTGGGCCCGGTAGACGACGGCAGTATCCCGAAGTGCGTGATTTGTGTGGCTCCGCATACCAGTAACTGGGATTTTATCCTCGGGAAGTTGTTTTACGGCGCCCTGGGGCGGGATGCGGGTTTCCTGATTAAAAAGGAGTGGTTCTTTTTCCCGTTCAACTTGTTGTTCCGCTGGATGGGGGGCGTGCCGGTAGACCGGAAGCACCGTACTTCGGTGGTGGAGCAGATGGCGGTGGAGTTCGACAAACGGAAGGTGTTCCACCTGGCGGTTACGCCGGAGGGTACGCGCAAACGGGCGAAGGAGTGGAAAAAGGGCTTTTATTATATCGCGCTCCGGGCGCATGTGCCGATTATGGCGGCTTACCTGGATTACGGGAAAAAGGAGGTGGGTATCAAGGGCGTTTTCTATCCTACGGGTCATGTAGACGAGGATATGAAGGCGATCCGGGCCTGCTACGACGGCGTAACGGCGAAGCATCCGGAAAATTTCGCTCCGCTACACCGGGAAGAAACGGCCCCGGCCGGCTGCGGCGGAACGGAGAAGCTCGGCTGAAATCCGGATACCGGTAAAAACGGTTGTTCCCGGCCTGGGAGCAATCCGGTACCGGAAAATAAAGGGTTACAAGCGGCCGGTTCGTTTTGTAATGTACCGCTGTGCGTGTGATACCGGCGATAGCCGGAAACGAACCGGACGTATGTTTCTTTTGCCGGGTTTGTCTGGCATGTATCCAATAAAAAAGTGAACACGGCGACAGGAACACCGGAAAAAATTCTATAAAGAAGAACCCGGTTTCCGAAGTTGGCTTTATAGGGCTTTTGGAGGTTTTAAGTGCTGGGCGGTCAGCCTCTTTTTATACGGTTTGTGCCTGATAAGATAAGAAAGGGGGCGGATTCGTTCGTTTTTGTCCGGTTGCGTTCCGGAAGAGAAGGCTGTGTGCATGTGTCCGGTTGAAAAAGATGGCTTTTTCCGGATAGCCCTTGCCGTTGACGAAGGAGTATCGGCTTGTTTGTTTAATTTTTTTCTTCCATAGAGGATTTTTGTTATATTTTTCCTGAAATAATGCGTCGCTTTCCCGGGTAAATTTTCCTACCTTTGTATAGGTTGGATAGGGGGTGTGTTTGTGTTGCTACGTTATAAACATATCGGTTTTTCGTGTCGTCTTTGTTGTCCTTATCCTCCTTGTGCTTATCGGTTTGCGAAACTTCGATAAAATAGTAACCTAAAAAAGAACTGTTATGAATCACGCTGTTGTACATGCTGCAAAAATGGCCGTGGAGTCGATCGATAAATCGATGAGGGACTCGGCTCCCGAGGAAGTAGTAGATGTAATTCAAACGCATGCGGTTGCCGCCGTTGCCGCAGCCTGGATTCCCGTTAGCGGGCTGGATGTGGCGGCTCTTACTGCTAATACCTGGACTATGTATGTGCGTATCAACCGGAAGCTGGGCATTTCGTTCAGCGAAAATCTGATGAAAAGTATCGGCTCGGCGGTGGCTGCCAATCTGGCGAGCAACCTTGCCGTAGCGGGAATAGGCTCGGCGATGAAATGGATACCGGGTATCGGTACGGTGGCCGGGGGGCTTCTTATGAGCGCTACGATGTACGGCGTTACAGTGGGAGCTGCGTGGATTTATCTGGTGGCATTGGTGCATTGGGTGAGAAAGGGAAAGGGTTCGGAGGATGGTTTGAAGGATGTTATCCAGGAGGTGATGGCTGAGCAAAAGGGCGAAATTGACGATATTATCAAGTCGGGTAAAAAGGAATATAAAAAAAGGTAGTGTTTCGTTTCATCCGCTTTCCTGCATGCGTCTTTGCATAAAAAAAGCGGGACGGGCGGCGTGTCGGGTGCTTCTTTCGGGAATTGGAAATCGGGTATTGCTTTTTCGGGTTTCCGGAGTAAGGGCTTCCTGGTTTTTCACGGTATCCGTTTCCATGTTTCTATACGTAGGATAATAGAACTACCGGAAATGTCCCGCCATGTGGTAAGGGGTTTCCGGTATTCTTATGTTTTTATTTCAGTTTTTCGATTTGTTCCGGGGTGAGTCCGGATATTTCCGCAATGGAAACCGTATCTAAGCCGCGGCGTTTCAGGGCGGCGGCGATTTCGAGTTTCCCTTCTAATTTCCCTTTCTGTTCTCCTTCCCGGAGTCCTTCCTGCTTACCTTTCAGCACACCTTTTTCAATCCCTTTCTTTATGCCCTTTTCCAACCCTTCCTGTAAACCTTTCTGAAACCCTTCCTCTTTCCCGTCCAGCTTACTCTTCTCCATCGCACTGGTCATCACGCGATAGGCATCCAGTTGCGCTTCGTACTGCGCA
>DBGBSM010000375.1:0-2431 GCA_048468815.1 Parabacteroides sp. | reverse complement strand
GATGCCAAAGACGGGGTGTTCGACGGCAAAATCAAGATGTACGTGCACGACGTGGAAGACATCCAGAAGATGTGCGTGGCGCTGTCGAAAATAAAGAATGTAAAAGCGGTAGGCCGCGTAGCCGACTGATACGTAAAACCTATATAAAAACGAGGCGGGAAGTATCCGGAAAATCCGGCTTCCCGCCTCGTTATATGTTTACCGTTCCGGCTATGCCGCCCGGGTTACATGCTTTGGCTGACGATGCGTACCAGCTCGATTTCGAAAATCAGCGTGGAGCATCCGGGAATGGTTACTTTCCCGCCGCTTTGCGTACTCGTACCGTACCCCAATGTCCAGGGAATATACACCTCCCATTTATCGCCTACTTTCATATTTTGCAGGGCAATACCCCAGCCTTCCACTACATAAAAGCTGGTGGGCGAACTGGGATTCAGCAGCTGAAAAGTATACGTCAGGTCGTCATCTTCCTCCGGCGTATCGTACCCGGCGGTGCTGTCGAATACGGTACCGTCGACAAGCCAGCCTTTGTAACGCACTTCCACCTTGGAAGTAATCGCGGGATACACCGTACCCGTACCTTGCTTCAACACTCTGTAAAAAATGGAATCCTGCCGGCTGGCATCCATAATGGGCGTATAAGCGGTATTGTTCCGTATCTCTTCGATAACCGCTTCGTTCCGGGCCTTCCATACCTCGTCGATTACCACATCGTCGTCATCATCGTCACAGGCAACCAACGCCAGTGCGCCTATCATGAAAAAAAACAGATATTTCAATTTATTCATTCGCTTAACTTTTTAAACAGGGTTTTCATACTTACTTTTTCAGCGATAATCCCGTGGAGGCTATCCACCGGAACACGTTCCTGCTGCATCGTATCGCGGAACCGGATCGTTACGCAGTTGTCCTCCAGCGTTTGATGGTCTACCGTGATACAATACGGCGTACCGATGGCGTCTTGCCGGCGGTACCGTTTACCGATAGAATCTTTCTCATCGTACTGGCACTTGAAATCGAATTTCAGCATATCCACGATTTCGCGCGCTTTTTCGGGCAGTCCGTCTTTCTTTACCAACGGCAAAACGGCCAGCTTGATAGGCGCCAACGCCGCCGGTAACCGCAGCACTACGCGGGTTTCGCCGTTTTCGAGCGTTTCTTCGTGGTACGAACCGGCCATAATGCTCAGGAACACGCGGTCTACCCCGATAGACGTTTCGATTACGTACGGCGTATAGCTTTTATTCAGTTCCGGGTCGAAATACTGGATTTTCTTGCCCGAGAATTTCTCGTGGCTGCTCAGGTCGAAATCGGTACGCGAATGGATGCCTTCCACTTCCTTGAATCCGAACGGCATTTCAAACTCGATGTCGGTGGCGGCATTCGCATAATGCGCCAGCTTTTCGTGGTCGTGGTACCGGTATTTGTGATCGCCCAATCCGAGCGCCTTATGCCACTTCAACCGGGTTTCCTTCCATTTCTTGAACCACTCCAGCTCTTCGCCCGGACGAACGAAAAACTGCATTTCCATCTGTTCGAACTCGCGCATCCGGAAAATAAACTGCCGGGCTACGATTTCGTTCCGGAACGCTTTCCCGATTTGGGCGATTCCGAACGGAATTTTCATACGGCCCGTTTTCTGGACGTTCAGGAAATTCACGAAAATACCTTGCGCGGTTTCCGGACGGAGGTACACTTTCATCGCCCCGTCGGACGTGGAGCCCATCTCGGTGGAAAACATCAGGTTGAACTGACGCACATCCGTCCAGTTCCGGGTTCCGGAGATGGGGCAAACGATTTCGCAATCCAGAATCAACTGGCGCAGCGCTTCGAAATCGGAGGCGTTCATCGCCACACTGTAACGCTCGTGCACTTCGTTCCATTTCGCCTGGTGTTCCAATACGCGGGCGTTCGTAGCCCGGAACTGGGCTTCGTCGAAGGCGTCGCCGAAACGCTTGGCGGCTTTTTCCACCTCTTTGTTTATCTTTTCCTCTATCTTGCCCAGGTACTCTTCGATGAGCACGTCGGCCCGGTAGCGTTTCTTGGAGTCTTTGTTATCGATCAACGGGTCGTTGAAAGCGTCCACATGGCCGGAAGCTTTCCAAATGGTGGGATGCATAAAAATAGCGGAATCCAACCCTACCACGTTTTCATTGAGCAGCACCATGCTGTCCCACCAGTATTTCTTGATATTGTTTTTCAGTTCCACGCCATACTGACCGTAATCGTACACGGCGCCCAAGCCATCGTATATCTCCGACGAGGGGAACACAAACCCATATTCTTTGCAGTGAGAAACCAATTTCTTAAAAACATCTTCTTGTGCCATATTTCCGCGGTATATTTTAATAATCAAATTTAAAGCATGCAAAGTAAATGATTTTTTGCGATTTAATTTGTATATTTGCGTGGACAAGCCTCATATTAGCAT
>DBGBSM010000374.1:0-2965 GCA_048468815.1 Parabacteroides sp. | reverse complement strand
ATAGTGGCATAAAAAGATAAGAAACATAACTTTTATTAACCAATATGCCGGTCGGCCGCATTTGCTGCCCGGCGATTTCTTTTACCGGATATTCGGCGCAATTAAACTTTTTCGTTTACCTTTGTATCTCCGAACCGATTCAACGTATTATATGTCAATCGCAATGAAACAACTGTACCTTACTTTCGTTCTGTTCATCCTGATAACCGCCGCCGGGAACGGCCAAACCAAAAACAGCCGGATTTGCCGTCCGGGATTTACCTACGAAATAAGCAAAAGCACCAACTGGGGAAACGGACTTCCGGTAGTGCTCGGCGTTTACCCGTATTCGTCGGCCGAGTCGGCGGGGATGCGCGCCGGCGACCTCATCGAAACCATCGACGGCATTTCCACGGCGAACGTACAACCCCAGGAAATAAGCCAGTTGCTCAACCGGGCCGGCAGCAACGAACTGGCGCTGGGTATCCGCAACCTCGCCAATCCGTTGCGCGAAATCATCATCCGGAAAGAATGCAAACGGAAAGAAACGATTACCGAAGAGCAACTGGCCGTGGCCTACTCGCTGTACAGCCCGGAAAGCACGTACGAACGGCAATTTACCTGTCCGTTCGTTTATACCGTACAACCCGGCGTGAACTACGTCGACTTCAAGACCTATGCTTTTACGATGCCCGACCCGGATAACGAGGCGCTCGAGAACGCTCTCAACGCATGCATCGCCAAAGAGCTGAACAGCAAAGGACTGAAAGAAACTTCCGAAAACCCGGACATGCTCGTACAGACGTTTTACTTTTTCGACAAGAATCCGGCGTACCGGGGCGAGAATAAAATACGGGTGAAGAAAGAACCCGTTTACCGCTACAATACCCTGACGCGCAAAATGGAAATTTTCCCGTTCCTGCCGGTATCGTCCTCCGCATCGGAAGCCGAATACGTATTGCAATTAGGGTTCCGCTTCATCGACCGCCGCAACCCCGACAAGAACAAATTGCAGGTAATCTGGGAATGCGAAGCCAACGAAAAGCTCGGCGCGCCTTACAAGCTACAGGAATACGCCAAGATTTTCGTTCCGTTGCTGTGCATGAACTACCCGTATGTAAAAAGCGTCCGCAACCCGCAATATACGGTGAATTACGAAACCTATAATTACACCGGCATCCGCTACGACATGGGCCGGCTGGAGCAAGTCGTAGCGGTAGACCGCAACTCGCCGGCACAGGCGGCAGGCATCCGGAGCCGCGACCTCATCGAAAGCATCGACGGACACAGCCTCGACCATACCGCCGCCGAGTTCGCCGAAGCATACAAGCAGTTTGTCGCAGCCACCATGCCGTACCGCGACCCGGCCACGCAGTTTACCGACGCCAACGGATTCAGGTACGCCATGCTGTGGGACAAGTTCGAATACCCCCGAATCGCAGATGCACTGCAAGAAAACAAATACCTCCCGGCCTTTTCGTACCTGTACTATTTCGCGCCGTACGTAAATCCGGAAGGAGTAAACGCCTGCCGGTTCAAGGTAAAACGGGGTAAAAACACCACCGAGACGGTGATACGGCCGGTGATACGCAACTCGGTTACCATACAAGTCAACTAACCGGGTCGCCGCATGAAAGTATGTATCGCCGAAAAGCCCAGCGTAGCCCGCGAAATCGCCGAGGTACTGGGCGCGAAAACCAAAAAGAACGGGTATATCGAAGGAAACGGTTACCAGGTAACCTGGACGTTCGGCCATTTGTGTACCCTGAAGGAGCCGCACGAGTATTTTCCCGGCTGGAAACGGTGGGACATCGCATCGCTGCCGATGATTCCGCCGCGTTTCGGCATCAAGCTCATCCAGAACAAAGGTATCGGGGAGCAGTTCAAGATTATCGAAAGCCTGATTGCCCGCGCCGAGATGGTTATCAACTGCGGCGATGCCGGCCAGGAAGGAGAACTGATTCAACGGTGGGTGATGCAGAAAGCGGGGTGTAACTGCCCCGTTTACCGGTTGTGGATTTCGTCGCTGACGGAAGAAGCCATCCGCGAAGGGTTTCAGCACCTGAAAAGCCAGGCCGAATTTACCAAGCTGTACGAAGCGGGGCTGTCGCGCGCCGTGGGCGACTGGCTGCTGGGCATGAACGCCACCCGCCTGTACACGCTGAAATACGGGCAGAACAAACAGGTACTCTCCATCGGCCGGGTGCAAACCCCTACCCTCGCCCTCATCGTAAACCGGCAGTTGGAGATAGAAAACTTCAAACCCGAACAGTACTGGGAGCTGAAAACCGTTTACCGCGAAACCACGTTTTCGGCTACCAAAGGCCGTTTTACCTCGAAAGAGGAAGGCGAAAAATTCCTCGAAATCGTAAAGCAGGAAGATTTTACGGTAACCGACGTGAGCACCAAGAAGGGGAAAGAGGCGCCCCCGCGCCTGTTCGACCTTACGTCGCTCCAGGTGGAATGCAACAAGAAATTCGCCTTCTCGGCCGAAGACACCTTAAAATATATCCAGTCGTTGTACGAAAAGAAGGTTACGACGTATCCGCGCGTAGACACCACCTTCCTGAGCGAAGACATTTACCCGAAGGTACCGAACATCCTGAAAGGGATGGCCGACTATGCCGCCCTGATCGCCCCGTTGCAACAGGGTAAACTGCCCAAGAGCAAAAAGGTATTCGACGATGCGAAAGTAACCGACCACCACGCGATTATCCCTACCGGCGTGTATCCGCGCAACCTCACGGAAAGCGAACGGAAGGTGTACGACCTGGTAGCGCGCCGGTTTATCGCCGCCTTCTACCCGGATTGCCTGGTTTCGACCACCACCGTACTGGGAAAGGTGGGGAAAGTGGAGTTCAAGGTTACGGGCAAGCAAATCCTGTCGCCGGGCTGGCGGGTGGTATTCGGGAAAGAGGCGAAAGAGCTGGCTAACGAGGCCGGGCAGGCACAACAGCCCGACGAAGAGCGGGTGCTTCCCGATTTC
>DBGBSM010000373.1:0-2972 GCA_048468815.1 Parabacteroides sp. | reverse complement strand
TTTCGCTACAGATAAGCCGAATCCGAGATTTTTCCCGTACAAATCGCCGCTATCGCCGGCGATGTTCCCTTTCAATTCCCATCCTTCCAGCTTAGGATGGCGGTAAACGATTTCAACCAATCCGGATACTCCCGGCTTATTGTCTATAAAAGGTTGCATGGTAGTACCCCAACTGTTCATCGCCGTAAGCAGCAAACGGTATTCCACATACGCCGACAAAGCGCCTTCCATCCCGAGATGGAACGCTTTCACCCGGTTATTCTCGAAGCCCAGAAAACCGTTGGTATTGTACTCGGGCGAGGTAATCAACGGAGAACCGATTCCCTGTCCGAAATAAGAAACGCCGGTAACGTATTCGCCGTTATTATAATAATTATCCGCTCCGCCTCCACGGCCCGGGCGCGTATATTCTATAAAATGGAAAGGCCCGCTCTGATAGCGCGTATCGAAAAACTCGAGCACCACTTTCCGTATCCATGAAAACCGGGGCAGTTCGAGTTCGGCTCCCCACAAGCCGTCGCGGGCATTGGCAAACTCCATACCCGACGTATCTTCAAAGTAATGCTGCCAATACAAGGCGGCTTTCCAGCCGGTTCCGCGGTAAGCCAGTTTCAGGTCGTACGAGCCGTAATGGTTGCCGAGTACATTGATTTGCGAAGATTGCGACGCACCGCTCCCGCCCTCTTTCCCGACTATCACGCGCAACAGGTCTTTCAACGACTGGGGTTGTTTGCCTGCCTGCGGATCGGTAGAGGTACCGCCCCACTGGGCCGCATGCCGGATACCTAAAACGGCGGAAAAAGGCTTGCCTCCTTCCGTATCTTCTATCTGCACGAAAAACGATTTATGGTGCCACAGCACGTTCCGGATATACGCTTCGCCCGGATAAGCCACGTGCTCGAGGTATTTGGTATCGAACGACCTGCCGACGGCAAAATCGCCTTTTACCTGGAGCCATCCTTGGGTGTAAGGCACCACGGCGAATTCGGGAATCGACAAGTTGACTTCCGGAATAGGGCGCGCATTGGCCGATTGCACCATATCGCCCGAACTCAGCTTCCGGTCCCACAAGGAAGTATAATCTTCTTTGCTGCCGATACTCAATAATAAAGAACGGTAACCTAACCCGGCATACAATTGCTGGATATATACATTTTTATACCGCGGCGCAACCGTTACCGCATCCACTCCGATATTCCAGCGGAACCGCCGCCCGTATCCGAACGACTGGTTATTGAAAACGCCGGCCCGCAAATAGCCGTTACCGGCATCCAACGGAACCAGGCCGTACCGGTTGCTCACCATCCAGAAAGGCGTATGGCTGCCGGTTGCCGCCGAACCGAAAACTTCGGCCCGGTAAACCAGCGAATCCGGACGTTCTTCTGTGTTACCGCTCTGGGCGACCATGCTTCCGCAACAGAGCGTACCTAACGCCACGCTCACGAAAAACTGCTGTATCTTCACTTTGTTTCTTCTCTTAATTCGTTAACCCGTCCGACCTTTTCCGTACGGAGGTTATTTTTCCAATAAATTCTGCAGGTATTGCCCGTACTGGTTTTTCAGCATCGGCGAAAGTATTTCCTTGAGCTTCTCGTCGGTAATCCACCGGTTTTTATAAGCGATTTCTTCGAGGCACGCCACTTTCAAACCCTGCCTTTTCTCGATTACTTCCACGAAGGTGGAGGCTTCCGAAAGGGAATCGTGCGTACCGGTGTCGAGCCAGGCGAATCCCCGGCCTAATAATTCTACCTTGAGGCTTTTGCTTTGCAGGAACTGCTGGTTTACCGTGGTTATTTCGAGCTCGCCCCGGGCGGAAGGACGAATGGTTTTCGCCACCTTCACCACTTCGTTGGGATAGAAATACAATCCCACGACGGCATAATTCGATTTGGGTTGCCGGGGTTTTTCCTCGATGCTCACTACGTTATAGTCGTCGTCGAACTCGGCCACGCCGTAACGCTCGGGGTCGTTTACGTAATAGGCGAACACGGTGGCCTTGTTTTCTTCGGCATTCTTTACGGCCGACTTCAGCATCCGGGTAAAACTCTGTCCGTAAAATATATTGTCGCCCAGAACCAAGCAAGCCGAATCCGAGCCGATAAATTCTTCGCCGATAATGAAAGCCTGCGCGAGCCCGTCGGGTGAAGGCTGCTCGGCATACTCGAAATGTACGCCGTAATCGGAACCGTCGCCCAGCAAACGCCGGAAACCGGGAAGATCCTGAGGAGTAGATATAATCAAAATATCCCGTATGCCTGCCAGCATAAGCACCGATACGGGATAATAAATCATTGGTTTATCGTAAATGGGTAACATTTGTTTCGAAACGCCCTTGGTGATGGGATACAACCGGGTGCCGGAGCCTCCGGCCAATACTATACCTTTCATTACTACCGTATTTTATATTTTACAACGGTTGCAAAGGTAAAAGATAAAATCCAATAAATGCGCAAGGGGCTATAAGAATCGAACGGGAGAGCGTTTAATTATAATACGGGTCTTTCGGATAGTTCACCCAGGTGCGGTATTTTCCGCCTAACAAAACCACGGAACTATTCCAGAACGCATCGCCGTCGGCCTGAAACAAGTTTTCGTATACCCGGCTCACTACCCACGAGTCGCGCTCTATTTCGTTTTTAAGCTGGTGCTCCGTCCAGCCGGAATAGCCTAAAAAGAACTTGATGCGGCCTTCTACCGGATACCCTTTCAGGATATAACGCTTCAATGCTTCGAATTCGCCGTCGAAATACAGGTTATCGCCTATTTTCTCCGCCCCGGGTATCAGCACGTCGCCTAACGTATGGATAAAAAAGAGCCGGTCGCCGCTTACCGGGCCGCCTAAATAAATGGGTATCTCGGGCAGGTTTTCCAACTCGGGGAAAAAGTCGTTCACCACCAACCCCGACTTTTTATTTACCACGAACCCCATCGAGCCTTCGTCGTTGTGCTCGATAAGCAAAACCACCGAACGC
>DBGBSM010000372.1:0-3298 GCA_048468815.1 Parabacteroides sp. | reverse complement strand
TGGCCGCTCAGAAACGCGACGAGGCCGAAGCCAATTACAAAGCCATGCTGGCTACCGAAAAAGCGGCTGCCTCGCAATACCAGTTGGTCAAGGAAGGAGCCGAGAAAGAAGACAAGGAAGCCGCCGCCGCGCTGGTGGAATCGGCCCAGGGAGCGGTAGCCGAAGTCGAGTCGTATGTAGAAGAAACCGCCCTGGTTTCGCCCATCACCGGGCAGGTATCCGAGCGTTTTCCCGAAGTGGGGGAATTGGTGGGAAGCGGCGCCCCGATTATGAATATCGTCGACCTGAACGACATGTGGGTGGTATTTAACGTACGCGAGGATTTCCTCGGCGACCTCAAGATGGATGCCGAAGTACGCGCCTTTATTCCCGCCCTCGATAAAGAAGAAGTTACCCTGAAAGTATACTATATGAAGGATATGGGCACCTACGCCGCCTGGAAAGCCACCAAAACCCGCGGCCAGTACGACGTGAAAACCTTCGAGGTGCGCGCCCGTCCGGTTACCCCGGTTCAAAACCTGCGCCCCGGCATGTCGGTTATCCTGATAAGAAAATAAGCTATGACGCGACACGAAGAGAACAAACACCCGGTACGGGCCGTAGTGAAGCGCGAAATCGAGCGGATGGCGTCGCGTCCGTTGTATTTTTTCGCCATGATTATCGCCCCGGTGTTTTGTGCCGTGTTTTTCCTTACCCTGATGGAAGAAGGGTTGCCCGAGCAACTGCCCGTAGCGGTGGTCGACCTCGACAATACTCCTACCTCCCGGAGCATTACCCGCCAACTGGCCGCTTTCCAGCAAACCGGCGTAGTGATGCAAACCGGCGATTTCGCCGACGCCCGCATCGCCATGCAACGCGGCGAGATATACGGCATCTTCCTGATTCCCGAAGATTTTTCCGTAAAAGTCAACACCGGCATGCAGCCTACCATTTCGTACTATACGAACAATGCGTTCCTGATTGCCGGCTCCCTCTTGTTCAAGGATATGAAAACGATGGCTACCCTGGCCGGCGCAGCCGTGGGCTTGCAGTTGGGCGAGGCGAAAGGGTATACCGAGCAGCAGATTATGGGGCAGTTGCAACCCATCGTAATCGATACCCATCCCTTAGGCAACCCGTGGCTGAACTACTCCGTTTACCTCAATAACGTAATTTTACCCGGCATATTGGAGTTGATGATTTTTCTTATCACCGTATTCTGTATCGGAAGCGAAATCAAAGGCGGCACTTCCCGCGAGTGGCTGCAAACGGGAAACAACTCGTTGTTCATCAGCCTTGTGGGGAAACTGTTGCCGTATACCTGCGTTTTTACGTTAGTGGGCGTTTTTTTGTGTTCCAGCCTGTACGGTTACGCCGGCTTTCCGTTGCTGAGCGGCTGGCTGCCGATGATTTCCGCCATCTTTATGCTGGTACTGGCTTCCCAGGCGATGGGCATCTTTATGATAGGCGTGCTACCCACCTTGCGGCTGGGGTTGAGCTTCGCCAGCCTGTTCGGGGTAATCGCCTTTTCCATTTCGGGCTTTACCTATCCGGTGCCCTCGATGGACCCGACCTTGCAGGCTATCTCGCAGCTTTTTCCGCTGCGGCATTATTTCCTGATTTACGTAGACCAGGCGTTGAACGGAAGGGCGTTGTACTACAGCCTGCCGCAATACCTCATGCTGGCGGCCTTTCTGGTATTGCCTTTCCTCATAGCCCGGAACCTCAAGAAAGCGTTGCTTTATTTTAAATACATTCCGTAATGACGAACGAAAAAGAGAAAGGCGTACAGGGAACCGTCCGCGAAAGCATCCGGGATATGTTCTATATCTGGCGGGAAGAGTTGAAAAATATCGCCCGCGACTCGGGCGTGCTGGTATTTTTCCTGCTGGTTCCCTTCATGTATCCGGTGTTGTACGCCTTTATCTATAATAATAATGTAGTGCGCAACGCCACGATGGTGGTGGTCGACGACTCGCGCAGTCCCTATAGCCGTGAGTTCGCCCGCAACGTCAATGCCACCCCCGACGTGCAAATCGTGAAGTATTGCGCCAACATCGAAGAAGCCCGGCGCATGCTCGACGAAAAGAAAGCCTACGGCATCCTCTATTTCCCGAGCGAGTTCAGCGACGACCTGAACTCCGGGCGGCAAGCTACTGTTACGCTCTTTTCGGATATGAGCTGTTTGTTGTATTACAAGAACTTCCTGCTCTCGGCCACCGAGGTATCGCTGGATATGGGCAAGCAAATAGCTTTGACCGACAACCCGGCTTCCACCCGCGAGATGGCGCAAATCCAGGTGAACCCCGTGCCTAACGAATCCATCGCCCTGTTCAATCCGCTCAACGGGTTCGCCAGTTTCCTGGTGCCGGCTATCCTGGTGCTGGTAATCCAGCAAACGCTGATTCTGGGGATTTGCATGCTCGCCGGCACCGCACGCGAAAAGAACCGGTTCCGCACCCTGATTCCCGTGAGCCGCCATTTCCACGGAACGCTCCGGATCGTGTTCGGGAAAGCGCTGGCGTACCTGATGATATATATATTGGTGTGCTGCTGGGTGCTGGTAATCGTGCCCTACCTGTTCGACCTTCCTCAATTGGCGAAAGGCACTACGTTGATTCTGTTCTTCCTGCCTTACCTGTTCGCCAGTATCTTTTTCGCCATGGCTTTGTCGGGGCTCGCCGTCAGCCGCGAGGCGCCGATGGTGCTGTTCGTGTTCACCTCGGTGGTGCTGCTGTTTATCTCGGGCGTATCGTGGCCGTTGCACGCCATCCAGGGCTTTTGGAAAGGAGTGGCCTACCTGTTCCCGTCTACCGCCGGTATCCAGGGATTCATCGGTATCAACTCGATGGGCGCCACCTTGTACGACGTATCGTTCAACTACAAGATGCTGTGGGTACAGGCCGGCGTGTATTTTATCCTGGCTTGCCTGGTTTACCGCTACCAGATTATCCATGCCCGCAAGGTGTGGCTGGCCGAGTACGGACGCCTGAAAAAGCGGGTGGACGAGCGGCGTGCGGCAGGCGGAACGGCAAGCGGCGTGAACTGAACGACTCCGGCCTATGAAACGCACCGTTCCGTTTCTTTTTACCGTTTCTTTCCCGTTTCCTGATTTTTTCCGTATGTTTGTACCGCTACGAGAGGAATAGGGCATGGATGAAAGAGAACTTTTATACGCATTGAAGCTCGGCGACCGGCAATCGTTCGAAACCTTGTACAACCGGTACTGGCGCCAGGTGTATAACTTCGCCCGCTTATACCTTACTACCCGCGAAGCCGCCGAGGAAGCCGTGCAGGAAGTGTTTATAAAGGTATGGGA
>DBGBSM010000371.1:0-2247 GCA_048468815.1 Parabacteroides sp. | reverse complement strand
GATTGATGCTTAACTTGAAAGATAAAAAAATCCTGTTCATTTCCCCTTCCTTTTTCGGGTATGAAAAATCTATTTTCCGCCGGTTGTGCGAATTGGGCGCTTGGGTAGATTATTTCGACGAACGCCCGGCCAACACGTTCTGGACGAAAGCCTTTATCCGGTTGAACCGTAATTTGGTCGCCTACCGCATACACCGGTATTATAAGCGTGTGGCCGGAGCAGTAAAGGGCAAAAAGTACGATTATGTTTTCGTTCTCAATATAGAAGCGATGCCTTTTTTTTTCCTGGAAAGGATAAGGCATGCCTCTCCAGAGGCCAAATTCATCCTTTACATGTGGGATTCTCTGCGGAATAAAACCCATACGCACACGTATCTGCCTTTATTCGATTCAATATTCTCCTTTGATGAAAACGATTGTAACACTCTTCCGGGCATCTGCTTTAGGCCTCTTTTCTTTTTAAACGAATATAAGGCCATAGCTTTCGATACTCGTTTCGAATATGATTTGTCATTTGTGGGTACGGCACATAGCGACCGATTTGCACTTATCCGCAAAATTCAAAGTCTGTTACAGGAGAAAGGCCTGAAAACCTACTGGTATCTTTATTTGCAGAGCCGGAAGTTGTTTTTTTGGAACAAGGTGGTTAATCCCTCTTTCCGCCATGCGCGTCCGGATGATTTTAATTATACGGCGTTGCCGAAGAATACGTTACTGGACATTATCCGGAAGTCCAGGATTATCCTAGATATTCAACACCCTCATCAAGCGGGTCTGACCATGCGAACGATTGAAATGTTGGGTGCGGCTAGGAAATTGATCACCACCAATCCGTCTGTTGTTCGTTATGATTTTTATTCGCCCCGGAATATTTTGGTGATCGACCGGTATTATCCGGTTATACCCGATCTTTTTTGGAAAACGGATTATCAACCGGTAGATGAAAGTATTTATTATAAATATTCTTTAGACGGCTGGCTTGCGGATATTTTCCATACAAAGTAAAGTGCATTCTTTATGATAAATCGAGATAAAGTATTATACGTGGATGAAAGATACCTATAAAGAAATCGTCCGTTCGGTACCGAACAGTGATTGCGCGTTCAAGTATATCGAAATAAGCCGAGGCGTAGGGTTGCCGGCTTGGGAACGGGAACGGAACGTGTTGTTGTTCGTTGTGTCGGGAAAGATGAAACTGGGCGGCGGCGAGGCGTGGACGCGGGTTTTGCCCGACGGGCAGTTTATGATGATACCCAAAGGCGAGGAGTGGACGGGTTCGGCTTTGCAGGATGCGCGGCTGGTTATTTTCCTGTTCAACCGGGTGGATACCATTTGGACTTCCGCTAAAATCAGGCGGTTGTTGGAGGCTTCGGAAGGGAAGGCCGGCGAGGCGTACCCGGTGTTGCCGGTAAAGAAGCCGTTGGAAATGTTCCTGAAGCTTATCGGAATGTATACGGAGGAAAAAGACATCGACCGGAGTTTCTACGCTTCGAAAGACAGCGAGTTGCTTTCGCTCCTGTATGCTTTTTATCCCCCGGAAGAGTTGGGCGTTTTGTTTTCCCCGCTGTTGCATACCAACCTCGACTTCAAGAGTTTCGTCGAAGCCAATTACCTCAAGGTGGAGGGTGCTTCGGAGCTGGCCGAGTTGGCCGGGTGTAGCTTGGTAACGCTCAACCGGAAGTTTAAAGAGTATTACAACGATACGGCGTACCAGTGGATAATGAAGAATAAGATGGTTTTGATAAAGAAGCGGCTCCAAACCACGAACGGTTCGCTGGCCGAGATAGCGAAGGAGTTCGGTTTTTATTCGGGTTCGGAGCTGAACCGTTTCTGCCAGCGGCAGTTCGGCACTACGGCGCTCAAAATCCGGAAACAGGCTATGGCAAAAGAAAAGGTGAAAGAGTAAAAAAGAACTTCGCGACAGAATAAAAGCGGTTATCAGGTATAGCAAACAGCGGCCTGGTAATCGCTTTTTTAATGAGGAAAAAATTATGCTATGGCATTCGTTCCGGTTTTTTCGTCCTTACAATTCCGGGTGGCCGGTGCGGAATGTTTTTACACTTTTACGTCACCAAGCAGACCGGTAATCGATAAGAAAACGGCAGGTAGGTCCGGGCGGCGGAAAAAAGACGAATATAAAAATACATGAAGAACTGGCTCGATAAGCGGTTCGAATGGCTTGACGCCCATTTCGGGCAATTATAAAGCGATCTCCGGACCGGAAGCTGATTCACCAGCGAATAACAGG
>DBGBSM010000370.1:0-12215 GCA_048468815.1 Parabacteroides sp. | reverse complement strand
TGCGTCCATATGCTTTTACAATTTACAGGGTATTAATTAAAAATCACAAGAAGGATGAAAACAGTAGGTTTCGTTATGATGGTAGACACATCCAGTTCAATGAGTTCCGTAATCGAACAAGTAAAAATCGATGCCAATGCGTTTATCGGATGCGCCCTGCCGGGCGACTATTTCGGAATAAACCAGTTCAGCACAAATGCTGCCTGGGTTTATCCGGCAGATTCCGACCCTGCTGCATCCCGGGTTTCCTCCGATCTGCGGGAAATAATAGATGCAACGAAAAAAATAGATTTATTACATTCGCAGAGTATGACGAATATATCGGATGCTTTCCGGCTCTCTTACCAAATGCTCGATAAAGGCATACCGGCCGATATAAAAGCCTTTGTATTGATAAGCGACGGAGAACACAATACAGGACCCAAACCGGAATCGGTTTACACCGGTAATCCGCCCCTTTATATCGGAGCTTTAGGGCGCTGGATGAAAGAGAGCTACTTTAAGCCTTTGATAGATAAGAATCCCAAGGAAAATAAATATTACCATGCCGAGAAAAAAGAGGAAATGATAAAAATGTTTTACGACATCCGGGGCGCCGTTCCCAATGCGCTTCTGCTTGCCAACGAACAACAGAAATACACGGGGGTAGGCTACCAGCTCGTACCGGCCACGGTTTGCAGCGCTTCCGGGAAAGCCCAGTTTTCGGTAGCGTGGCCGGATAAGAAATACAAATACACCTCCGGACGGCCGAACGGCACGAATATCAATGTACAGCTAATCGACCCGAAAGGGCATCACCGGACAGATAAGCCGGCTATCGCAGGCGACGGATATTGCGTATTCGACCTGAACGACGCCCAGAGCGGCGAGTGGGACGTACTGGTGCAATACGATGCGTCACAGCCTATTTACGGTACCGTAGGCGCTTTCCAGTTGGATGTGGATATAAAAATCGAGATAGGAGCTCCGAGTGTACTTTCTGCAGGGAAGCCTATCCCGCTGGATATAGAAGTAAGCCGTAACGGCACTCCGCTGGAAAACCTGAAAATACAGGCTACCGTGAAACGGCCCGCTATCTCTGTTGAAAACGCACTGAAAAAATACGCGCCCCGACTGAAGAACATCCGGCTCGAAGGGAACGAAATCAATCCCGAGGTACCGGAAGAGATAGAGCAGCTACGCCTGTTACATGCACAGTTGCTTCCGCAGGAAAACATCCTGCCGGTATATTCGTCGTTTCATACTCTGGCCTATGAACCAGCCAAAGGCATGTACGCAAACACGTTTACCGAAACGCACGAAGCCGGCTCGTACACCGTACAGGTTAAAATAACCGGTACCGACCCGAAAACCGGACAGCCGGTAACGTGGTTCAAAAACCAGTCGTTCCTGGTAGGTTGAGTGCAGAAAGGCAACAGCAGGCATTTTTCCGTTTCACCCGAAAAAGAAATCCGGTAAAAGAACAGGAAGTGCCGGGGTGCCTGCCTGCCGCCGGATACAAACACCCTTCCCTGCACCGGAACGTCCGCTCTTTTCCCCGGAAAGGCTGTTCCGACGCTCCTTTTCATCCGTTTTTCCATTTCGTCGCCGAATCCGTCCGCAATAAAAAAATAAGTTATACCTTTGACGGCTGATAACCCCAAACATTGCACTGCGTGAACGTATTGCTTTCCGGAACACTGCCGTTTCTGTTCGGTTGGATAACCGACCGTCTCCTGGGCGACCCCGAAGGATGGCCGCATCCTGTGGTGGGATTCGGTAAAGCCATCGCATACGGCGAAAAGAAACTGAATTACGGCACCGACCGGGTATTCAAGGGAGGCCTACTTACCGTAACGCTGGTAGGGGGCGTATTTTACCTTACGCAGCAGGGCCTGCGCCTGCTCGTCTCTTTCGACCCGTATGCAGTACCTCTGCTTACGGCCATCGGCGTGTTTTACTGTTTAGCCGGCAAGACCCTGATTACGGAGGTGCAACGGGTTTTCGAAGCCACCGACCGCAATACGGACGAAGGACGCATGCAACTCGCCCGCATCGTGGGGCGCGACACTTCGAGCCTGTCGCCCCAACAAATCCGCACGGCCGCCCTCGAAACGCTGGCCGAAAACCTGAGCGACGGGGTAATAGCGCCGATGTTCTGGTTCCTGTTATTAGGATTGCCGGGCATGTTGGCATACAAAATGGTGAATACACTCGACTCGATGATCGGGTATAAAAACGAACGTTACTTCGAGTTCGGACGCGTCGCCGCCAAACTCGACGATATGGCCAATTACATCCCGGCCCGCCTGACAGCAGTGTTGATGCTCCTGGTATCGGGCAACCGGAAAAAGCTGAAATGGGTATTCGCAAACGGAAAGAACCACAGCAGTCCGAACTCCGGATACCCGGAAGCGGCGTTGGCCGCCATCCTGAACGGGCGTTTCGGGGGACCGAACTTTTACTTCGGGAAACGGGTGGAAAAACCGTATATCGGCACCGAGCCGAAAGAGTTTACTACGCTGGATATGCTGCGCGCCGTTAAAATAAACAATTATACCGAATTAGCGATGGGAATACTCGTGTGTACCTTGTTATATATAATCAACTAAACCGAATTGACAGAAAATGGAAATACGACTCAATAAACTGATCAGCGATTCCGGCGTGTGCTCGCGCCGCGAGGCCGACCGTTTCATAGAAACCGGCCGGGTTACGGTGAACGGCCAGCCGGCTACTGCCGGAATGAAAGTAACCGGCGGGGATAACGTGATGCTCGACGGCATGGAAATCGAGGTGAGAGAATACGGCAAAACCGGCTCCGGAAAGATAGCGAAGGGACAGGCAGCCCACTTGATTTTCGGAGAGGAGACGCCCAAAGCGCCGGTCTCGCGGAAAAGGCGTACGCCGGCGGCACCCGCAGCCAGCAGCGAAGGAGGGAAAACAGGAGCTCCCAAACGGGAAAAATACGGAAAATACAATAAATATGCAGCGGCCAGGAAAGCGGCTAAGGCGGGACTCTCCTCTCCTTTCGGAGACAAGAGCCCGGAAGAGCGGCAAAAAGAAAAAATACTGAAAGAAGCGTCGCAGCCCAAGTTCGGCAAATCATTGAGCAAAGGGGCGATAGCGCAACGGATAGCTGCGGCTCCCAAATCGGCGGCGCTCCGCAAAACCAGCAAGAACAATCCGATAAATAAAGCCAAGCGCGCCGCAAAGCGGAATAATCCTTCCGACCCGGCCAAATGAAACGGATCGTACTGGTTACGGGCGGACAACGCTCGGGAAAAAGCGGATACGCCCAACGGCTGGCACTTTCGTTAACCGCCAATCCGGTGTACCTGGCCACTTCGCGGGTATGGGACGAAGAGCACCGGAAACGGATTCTGCGCCACCAGGCGGAACGCGGCCCGGAATGGACGAACATCGAGGAGGAGAAACAGCTCGGCAAGCACGACCTGACGGGGCGCACGGTGGTAATCGACTGCGTAACGTTATGGGGTACGAATTTCTTTTTCGATAACCATTCGGACGTAGAATTATCGTTGCAACAGCTGAAAGACGAGTTTACCCGCCTTATCCGGCAGGAGGCGTATTTTATTTTCGTAACGAACGAAATCGGGCTGGGCGGCGTTTCGGAAAACGAAATCCAACGGAAATTCGCCGACTTGCAGGGGTGGCTCAACCAGTTTATCGCTTCGCATGCGAACGAAGTCATACTGATGGTATCCGGAATACCGGTAAAGATAAAAGGATAAAGCGCCGAAAAGCAGGTTTTATCCGCCTGCGCGTTTACGTGGATAACCTACCTGCTTCGACACAGGTTGCAGACATGCTTCGGCGTAGGTAATCTACGTACCGTTACGCAGGTTGTAGACGACGCCCGTGGTAGATGACTTACGTAGACCGTTGTCTGCAATCGACGTAAACTCCAAAAGCTCCTTTTACCCGGTTCCATGCCGGGATAGCAACATAAAAAAGCGCCGGACACGAGTGGTTTCCGGCGCTTTTTTATGTATATCTTTACCGGTTACTTCTTATTATAGTACCAACCGGTAGCTTTCTCGCCCTTCGATTCTACCCAGGTAGCAAAATCCGGGTATTCTTCATCAATCCGGGCTCTTTCGGTTGTAGCCCTGAATCCCCCGATGGGAATATCGATAGCAAACGGATACATGCCGTCTTTATCGATATAAAACGCATCGTCTCCGGTTCCTACCAACTTGGAATTGATCTTGGAAGTCGGTTTATGTTTCGGCAAATGGACTTCTACCCGCGAATCGGCGCCTTTTACATAAGCGGGAATCACATACGGATTATAGGCTTTCAAATCCTGCTTATTAAATCCGGCCGTTCCGGAAAACTCGCGGGTAACCGTTAATTGTTCCTGCAAATACGGTACGGGATTATCAAATACGATAATCGAAGAAGTTTCTTCCTCCACTACACTGACAGGATTAGACATAGTTACCTTACCGAACTGTCCTTCATCGATCTGATAAGCGAAAGCATCAGTCAAACCGGCGCTCTTAGGATCGTTTTCGGGAGTAAAAATATCGACGATCTTCGTTACCGTATTGTCTTTATTAAAATACACTTCCCGGACATATTGCACAATCACGTCGTTCATATCGTAATCGCCGCCCGCAGGCCAGATATCTTCGAAAGCCAACGTACCGTTCTTCTTTTCTACGGCATCGGGTTTCTCCTCGGGAATTTCCGTGTCGGGAATCTCCGGATGTCCGCCTTCAATAGCATCTCCCGGAGTTGCTTCGGCATAGAACAGCAAATCGCAATAACTCTTGTTGCCGCCATCTTCGACTCCGATCACATATTTACCCGTTTTATTATCTTTGATCGTGATAAACCGATTATCGTCGTTGGAAGTAATCAGCGGCGCTTCCAACTTTATCTCGTCCGAATCGTAGCCGAAATATTTATCCGGAGTTTTATATCCGTCCGAATAAATAAACCAACCGATAACGGTACCGGCAGGAAATATATCGGAAGGGGCTTCCGTTCCGTTTTCCCCGAAATATTTCAACTGTACTTTGTCGCCTAATCTCAACACCCGGACATACTGGGCCATTTCGCCCACCTGTTTAGCCGTTATAACATTCGGGAAAACAATGTATTTTTTCAACCCCCGGGGTTGCGGCATAGGGTTGTTCTTATTATAATAATAATATCCGAATACATTATCGTAAGAAGCATCCCTGTTTACAAACGCTACGCTTACCGAACCGTCTTCAGCCATCGTAAGATTAGCGCCGCCATCCGGTTTTACATAACCGGAATTATCCACTTCATTGCCATGCTTGTCACCCACCAGTACACTCATCAGCCGGTCGGCAAATTCGCCTACGGTTTCATCTCCTATGGTAGAGGTAGGCTGTAAATAATCGGTAATGTAATGTTCGCCGGTATTATCCACATAGTAGTCGAGTGAACCGTAAGCGCCCCAAGGTGTCAACGAATACAAATTCATAAGGTCTTCAAGCTGACCAAGCGAATACGGAATAGTCGGCCCGAAATTATACGAACGCGTAACGGCGGCTTTGGTAGACTTGGAAGGTGCCTTTTGTGTAAGGTCTAAATTCACATGGCCGTTATCGACTTTCAATTTGACAAACCGGGGTAATCCCCAGGCAGCCGTATATACATATACCGATTGCACGGAAGTAGGTAAATCCATTTTTCCGGAAAACTTACCGGTAGCATCCGTATAAATCTTAAACAGGGCTTCTTCGCCTGTTTTTATGGCAGGCGTACCGTCTACCGTTTCGATTTGTTCTTCTGCATATACTTCTATCAAGGCATTGACAGGCGTATCGTAATTCACATTGAGAGTCCTATCCTTACGCGTTTCGAAACCAAAATATTCGTTTTCGTTCGGTAGCGGATTGTTGTCCGGATCGTAAAAATCCTTTTCTTGCGTACAGCTCCCTATCAAAGAAGCGAGTACCACCATGCACATGCCGGATACAATACCCGACGCGAATTTAGCTTTCATAATTTCACCCTTTCTATTTTATATACTGATATAAAGATTACGCTTTCCGCACATACAAACGAACCGCCCTTGATTATGCCAAGCCGCCGCTTATCCGTTTCTTCGTTGCAAAGATAGCATATAACTATGTAAATATGTAAAACCAAAGACGGATTTATTGCCTTTTTTAAGAAAAAAGCCGTTTTCACCCCTATTTTCCACTCTTTAACATGCCAATTCCATAATTCATTGTAAAAAAGCAAAGAATAAATAGGTCACAATTCAGATTCGCAGCCATATTCCATCCGGATAGTTAAAAGAAAAAAACTAAAAACCGTCCGTTGCCGGCATTTTCGCCGGCAGCCGGACGGCTTCCCTCTGTACATTTAAACTACCTGCCTTATAACCTGAACTTATATAGCTCGGACAGCAGCTTGCGGTATTGGTTTTCCAGCCGGATATAATTCTGCAAACTCTGCGTAATGCCGGCGAGTTCCGTAAAATAGTCGATGGTAGAAAGTTCGCCGCCTTCGAGCGCTTTATCCAGCAACGCGATATTACGGCGGCTGTCCAGCCGTTTGTCGTACTCGTCGAGCGAGGCTTTTACCGCCAACGCCTGGTCGTACAGCCCCCGGAGGGAAGCATCTAATTGTACAACCGTACTCTCCGTTTTCAGCTCCGTATAAATCGCCTGCGCCTTCGCCTGCCGTACTTTGTGCCGGTTCTCGTACAACGGGATGCTGATACCCATCACCGCCCCGTTGAACTGTTCGCCGTTCCCGTTCGTGTGCTTGTACCCCAATTCCAGCTTCGGCAACCATTCCGAGCGGCTCAAAGCAACCGATTTCCGGGCAACCGCCTGCTCGCTTTCCAACACCTGCAACTCCAGGTTCGAAGTCAATACCTCTTCCCATAGCGACTCGTAAGGAGGTATCGCGGAAGCTGGCGCATACGCCGTATCGGAAAAGACTACCGGTATATCGCCGTTCAAGGCGGTAAGCTCGCGGAGCTTCGCCTGCCGGTCGGCTTCGTTCAGGCGGACTTCCGTTTGGATATTCAGCCATTCCAGTTCCACTTTGTTCACTTCGAGAATCGTCACATCCCCGGTTTCGAGACGGCGCCGGTAATCGGCCGCCAACCGGTCGATATTGGCCTTCCGCCCGGCCAGTAAAGCCTGTTGCTGGTTTAAGGCTACCAAATCGAGACATAACAACTTCGCCTGCAACAACAAATCGCGACGGAACAGGCTTTGCTGCTTATCGAGCGAAACCGCTTTCAGTTTCGCCACCCGGTTCCGGTCGGCATACACCGTAGGGAAATCGAAAGCCTGCGACACCGTAAGCTCACCCTCCTTCCCCATTTCGGCCGTACGCCCTTTCACAATCTCGTACTCCACCGTGGGGTCGGGCAACGAATTGCCGATACGCGCTTCGAGCTTCTGTGCTGCGGTAAGCTGCGCATTCGCCTTTAACTCCCGGTTGTTTTGCTCGATATTTTGCCACACCCGGTCGATACTACTTTGCGACCAACCCGCTACGGCCGGAAGCATACAAAACAAAATCCATACAACTCTTTTCATCGGATACGTTGTTTTCGGTTCATTAATAAATAAACAATCGGAATGATAAAGGCGTTCAGGAAGGTAGAAGTAAGCAATCCCCCCAGAATTACCTTGGCCATGGGACTCTGGATTTCGTTACCCGGCAAATCGCCTCCCAACGCCAGCGGAATCAGGGCGAGCGCCGAAGTGAGCGCCGTCATCAGAATCGGGTTCAACCGGTCTAACGAGCCGTGCACGATGCTTTCCGCCAGCGGATACCCTTCTTTGCGTAACCGGTTGTAACGCGAAATCAGCAGCATACCGTTGCGGGTGGCGATTCCGAACAACGAAATAAACCCGATAATGGCCGGAATACTGATTTGCCCCGAACTGAACCAAATGCTGAATACGCCTCCGATTAACGCCAACGGCAGATTCAGTAAAATCACCGCACTCTGCTGCAAGCTCTTGAACTCGTTGAACAGCAAAACGAAAATCACCAGAACCGATACCAGCGAGGTAAGCAGCAACGTACGGGTAGCCGCCTGCTCGCTTTCGAACTGGCCGCCGTACTCGAGATGATACCCTTCGGGAAGCACGATTTCCTTGTCGATACGCGCTTTTATATCGTTTACCACCCCTCGCAAATCGCGTCCGGCCACGTTGGCCGAAATCACGATTTTCCGTTTCACGTTCTCGCGGTTGATGGTATTCGGGCCTGACGACGAAATGACGTCGGCTACGTAATGCAACGGGATTTTCGTACCCTTCGCATCGATCATCAGGCGGCGGATTTTTTCGATTCCGTCGCGGTCGGCATCGTTCACCTTTACCGTGAGGTCGAATGCCTTGCCGCTTTCGTACACTTGCGACACTACTTCGCCAGCCAGCGCTACGTTAATAAATTCGGTAAACTCCGGAAGCGTAATCCCGAACTTCGCCAGTAACTCGCGCTTCGGCTCGATTTTCAGTTGAGGCCGCTCGATTTGCTGCTCCACGTTCAGGTCGGCGATTCCGTCGACCGAAGCGATAGCCGCCTTAATCCGGTTACCGAGCGAGAACATTTTATTCAGGTCGTCGCCGAACAACTTGATGGCGATATTGGCCTGCGTACCGGAAAGCATCGCGTCGATACGGTGCGAAATAGGCTGTCCGATTTCGATATTCACACCAGGCAGCGTAGCTAATTTGCGCCGGATTTCGGCTACAACCTCGGCGTGCGGCCGGTCGTTCAGTTCGAAAGGCGCTTCGATTTCGGAAACATTTACCCCCAAGGCATGTTCGTCGAGCTCGGCACGCCCCGTTTTACACGCTACCGTTTTTATCTCCGGCACGGTAAGCAGTAATTCTTCGGCATGCCGCCCCATCTTGGCCGACTCGTCGAGCGAAATGCCGGGCAGCGTACTGATATTGATGGTAAACGAACCTTCGTTGAACGGAGGCAGGAAACTGCGCCCCAACGTAAAGAAAACCACGAGCGAAACGGCAAACAACGAGGCGGTACCGATCAGTACGCCTTTTTTATGCGTCAGCGCCCAATCCAAGGCTTTGCGGTATCCCCGCTTCAACGTACGCGACACATACGCTTCTTTCGGCACGGCGGCGCCGGGCTTCGCATTGTCGAGCAAATAGCTGCACAGTACCGGGGTAAGCGTCAGCGCCACCACAGTGGAAGCGAACAACGCCACGATAAACGAAATACCCAGCGGCACCAGCATCCGTCCTTCCATACCGGTAAGGAAAAACAAAGGTACGAAACTGACTACGATAATCAAAGTGGAATTCAGAATCGGCATCCGCACTTCTTTCGAAGCGTTGAATACCACCTGGAGGGTGCCTTTCCTTTCGGCTTCGGGCAACAACCGGTTTTCACGCAAGCGCTTGTATACGTTTTCCACGTCCACGATCGCATCGTCGACCAGCGAGCCGATGGCGATCGCCATCCCTCCCAGGCTCATCGTATTGATGGTAAAGCCCATCGCATGCAACGCCAGCACGGAAGTAAGCAGCGAAAGCGGAAGGGCGGCCAGCGAAATCAATGTGGTGCGTACGTTCATCAGGAACAGGAACAGCACGATAATCACGAAAATAGAACCTTCGAAAAGCGACTTTTTCACATTGTCGATCGAGCTGGCGATAAACCGCTCCTGGCGGAAAATATCGGTCGAGATTTTTACATCGGGAGGCAGACTTTTCTGCAAATCCGCTATGGAGGCATCGATTTTATCCGTCAGCTCCAACGTGCTGGTAGCCGGCTGCTTGGTAACGGTAATCAGTACGGCCGGCTTAGCCCGCTCGGAAGCGGTTCCCAATTTCGGCGTTTTGGCACCCACCTTTACTTGGGCGATGTCGCCCAAATGCACGGGTGCGTTGTCGATGGTTTTCACTACCGCTCCGGCTATATCGCTTACATTATCGGTGGATACCAGCCCGCGGATAATATACTCGTTCCCATATTCGTACAGCACGCCGCCGTTGGCGTTACGGTTCATTTCGCGGGTAACGGCCATCACTTCGGCGAGTGTTACCCCGTACCGCTTCATCAGCGCCGGGTCGAGCAACACCTGGTATTCCTTGATGTCGCCGCCGATAACGGTTACTTGCGCCACGCCGCCGGTCGACAACAAACGAGGGCGAATCGTCCAGTCGGCCAGCGTACGCAAGTCGAGCATGGAAGTTGAATCGGCCGTCATCCCCAGAATCATCATCTCGCCGAGGATAGACGATTGCGGACCGAGCGTAGGCGTGCCTACGTTTGAAGGCAGGGTTTCGCCCAGTACGGCCAGTTTTTCGGAAACAATCTGGCGGGCGCGGAAAATATCCGTCCCCCAGTTAAATTCGACCCACACCACCGAGAATCCGGTAGTGGAAGAAGAGCGCACGCGGCGCACGTCGGTAGCTCCGTTTACAGCGGTTTCCACCGGGAACGACACCAGTTGCTCCACTTCCTCGGGCGCCATGCCGGGCGCTTCGGTCATAATCACTACGGTGGGTGCGTTCAGGTCGGGAAATACGTCTACATCCATCCGGTTGGCGGTGTACAGCCCGGCAACGAGCAACACCAACGAGGCCGCCAGTACGACCAGCCGGTTGTGCAGGGAATAATCGATTATTTTATTCAGCATATCGTTTCGGAAATAAGGGTTAATGACTGTGCGAATGGCCTTCGGGTATCACGCTGCTGTGCGAAGCGAGCCGCACCTGGTAAGCGCCGCGTGTTACCACTTCGTCGCCGGGCTCCAGACCGGACAATACCTGCACGTCGTTTCCGTCCGATACGCCGAGCGTAACCTCTTGCTTCCGGTACCCTTCTTCATCGAGACGGATGTAGACGAAATAGGCGCCTTCTTCTTCGGTAAGAGCCGACAGCGGTATCCGGAGTACGTTTTCCATCGGCGACGAGATGAGGAATACTTCCACATACGAGCCGGGCACTACGGTACCTTTGTTATCGAAGTCGAACAGCACGGGCAGGTAGAACGAGGTGTTGTCGGTGGATTTTCCGTACGACAGGAACCGGCCGTTCAGGTTGTCGAGCCTGTACAAGCGGTTATCGTACGGAGTGCGGAAATTAGCCGAGCGGATGGTCGGCAACGCGGGGTAATAGCTGGCCGAAACATCGGCGCGGAGCATCAGCCGGTTGCTTTGCGAAAGGGTAACCAACGGTTGCCCTACCTGTACATAGTCGCCTTCGTTCACCAGCCGGGATTTTACGAATCCGGTCATAGCGGCCGGCACGTTCTGTCCCTGGGCAGTATATTGGCCGGCTACCGCCTCGTAGGCTACTTTAGCCGTTTCGTAATTGAGCCGGGCGGCATTGTAGTCTTTTTCGGTTACGATTTTATCTTTTACCAACGCGGCCATGCGTTCGTATTCCTTTTTCGCCGTTTCGTAGGCGAAGCGGGCTTTCAGCACCGGGTCGCCGTCGTTCAGGTTCTTGGAAGAAATGGAGAGAAGCGACTCGCCTTTACGCACGTTGGCGCCTTCCACCACGGCCGTTTTACCGAAGGTTACCACGCCGGCTACGGGAGCCACCTGTGTGGTTTCGTCGCCCTGCGCCGCCAATATCTGGCCGCTTACCTTGATTACCTGGTGAAAGGTACCGGGTGTTACGGCCGTTACTTCGAGCCCGAAGGCATCGGCCTGGGCTTTACTGAAAATGATTTCGTCGGCATGTACGGCTTCGGCCTCGTGGGCGTGGTCGTGGCCGTCGGCGGACGCTTCGGCGGCATGGTCATGATTTTCGCTTTCATGATCATGGTTGTCGTGGGAAGCGGAGCAGGCGGCGAACAGGGCCGCTGCTCCGACCAGAATGATATAGTTTAGTTTCATAAATCGATATAGTATTTATTTTGTTTGTTTGCTGCAAAATGTTTGCCGGGGGCTTCGTTTCTTTTTCGAAAGAAACGAAGGAAGAAAACGTTGCTTTCTTGCAAAGGCAGGCTTTCCTCCCTGACGGGGCGGTTAGGCCGTTACCACGGTGGGGCTTTCTTCGCTCGCCGCGAAGGCGTCTGCCGACGGCGCCTACCGGCGGTCTTCATTTTTTCTCTTGACAGAAAAAACGAAGCAAAAAAGGTCAAGGGCTACGTCCGCTTCGCTACATCCCGGCTTTCGCTCGCTAAAAGCCCCGAACTCGCTCCTTTCAGGAGCTCAAACAGCGTGGCTTTTTTAACGCTCTCTACCAGCCGGTCTGCTTAACGCTCATCG
>DBGBSM010000369.1:0-13065 GCA_048468815.1 Parabacteroides sp. | reverse complement strand
AGATAAAACAGTCTGTCTTTAAAAACAACTTTTCCCGCCGAACGCTCCGTTTTTCCGGGGTTGCGGTAAATGAAAAAGCCGCTCTTTCCGGGAGCGGCTTTCAATATGATTCAAGCAAAATCGGTTAGCACTCGATTTTATTGTCGGAACCGAGTACGTTGATGATTTTGTGCTCGTACAGTTTTCTCATGTTTTCGCGAGCCGGTCCCAGGTATTTACGCGGGTCGAACTCGGCCGGTTTTTCGGCGAATACCTGGCGGATAGCGGCGGTCATCGCCAAACGGCTGTCGGAGTCGATGTTGATTTTGCAAACGGCCGAAGCGGCGGCTTTGCGCAATTGTTCTTCGGGGATACCGATGGCGTCTTTCAAAGCGCCGCCGTATTTGTTGATGGTAGCCACTTCTTCCTGGGGTACCGACGACGAGCCGTGCAGTACGATGGGGAAGCCGGGAAGTTCTTTTTCAACACCTTCCAATACGTCGAAACGCAAGGGAGGGGGAACCAGGATGCCTTCGGCGTTGCGGGTGCATTGTTCCGGTTTGAATTTGTTGGCGCCATGCGACGTGCCGATCGAGATAGCCAGGCTGTCAACGCCGGTACGGGTTACGAAATCGACCACTTCTTCGGGGCGGGTATATGTATGGTGTTCTGCGCTTACTTCGTCTTCAACGCCGGCCAATACGCCTAATTCGCCTTCAACGGTTACGTCGAACTGATGAGCGTATTCCACTACTTTTTTCGTTAAAGCTACGTTTTCCTCGTAAGGCAGGTGCGAACCGTCGATCATAACCGACGAGAAGCCCATATCGATGCACGACTTGCATGTTTCGAACGAGTCGCCGTGGTCCAGGTGAAGTACAATCTGCGGATGAGCACACCCTAATTCTTTGGCGTATTCAACGGCGCCTTCGGCCATGTACCGGAGCAAGGTCTGGTTGGCATACTGGCGTGCGCCTTTCGAAACTTGCAGGATTACCGGCGATTTCGTTGCTACGGCAGCCTGGATAATGGCCTGCAATTGTTCCATGTTGTTGAAGTTGAAAGCCGGAATGGCATAACCGCCCTTGATAGCCTTTGCAAACATTTCTTTCGTGTTTACAAGACCTAATTCTTTGTAACTTACCATTGTTGTATTGATATTATACGTTAATGTTTAAAATCTTCACAAAGATAACGATATTGCCGGAATAACCTGCTTTGAAGCATAAAAAATAATCCGAAAGAAAACAAATAGCAAAAAATAGAAGAATATTCTTTGTTTGTTTCGCTCTATTTCATACCTTTGCAAGCCAATTTACCGGTTACCTATAGCTCAAAAGAAGTAATAATTAAATATAAAGACAGACAATGAAAAAAGAAATTCATCCGGAGAATTATCGTCCCGTAGCATTTAAGGATATGTCGAACGGCGATACGTTTATTTCCCGCTCTACGATCAATACGAAAGATACGATCGAGCTGGACGGGGTTACTTATCCGTTGGTAAAACTCGAAATCTCGAGCTCTTCGCACCCGTTCTACACCGGTAAAGCCAAGTTGGTGGATACCGCCGGCCGCGTAGACAAGTTCATGAGCCGTTACGGTAAACGCGAATTGAAGAAATAAGGAGACGATTCCTGCCTATATAAGAAAGGCTCCGGTAACTTCAGTTGCCGGAGCCTTTCTTTTTACGCGTAAAGCCGGTTTATAACAGCAATCCCGCTGCGGTAGTCTGCGCAACCGCTTTCCCTTCGAGCGCTTCCAGTACGGCTAATCCGAAACGGTATACCAGTCCCGGGCCGTGTCCGGTAATCACATTCCCGTCGGTTACAGCCGAGGCGGAGGTAACGATGGCGCCAGTGAGGTGCGATTCGAAACCCGGATAGCAGGTGGCCTGCTTCCCTTCGAGAATACCTAACCCGCCCAATACGAGCGGCGCTGCGCAAATGGCGGCTACGTACCGGCCGCTTTCGTACTGGCGTTTGAGCAAACCTTTCAGGCCGGCGTGTGCGTTCAGGTTGTTCGAGCCCGGCATGCCGCCCGGCAAAATCAGGGCATCCGCTTCCGTAAAGTCGGTTTCCTCGAAGAGCGAGTCGGCCAGAAGCTTTACACCGTGCGAGCTTTCTACCGTACGGTCGCCGGTAACCGAAACCAAACGGGCGTCTACACCGCCCCGGCGCAGTACGTCGATGGTGCCGATCGCTTCGGTTTCTTCGAAGCCTGTCGCTAAAAATAAAAATGCTTTTTTCATACCTACATCGTTTAATTTATACATTTTGAGCCTGTTGCAACGCGTGCTGTTCGGTACGGTTAAAAGAAAGCGGGCCGAAAAACAAGGAATAATTTATTCTTCGTTACTCATCCTTGATTCTCTGTGCCTCCGTGTTTCTGTGTTCGTTTTCTTCCGTATGCCTTTTTCAGTCTGTGTTTTATCTTAACGAATACCGGTACGTAATGGTTCCGCTTTGGTTATTCGTGCCGTTGATGCTGTTGAACCGGGCCCGTTTGGCCGCTTCGATAGCGCTTTTACGCATGGATGCGTTGTCGATGTTGGTGCCTTTCCCGATTTCGGCGAAAATCACGTTTCCTTTCGGGTCTACCGTAATGTTGATTACGATACGACCTTCTTCCTGGGCCGTGTAAGCGGGCCGCGGCAAGCCGCCTGCGCCGATGGAGCGGCCGTCCAGTGCAAAAGAGCCGTAGCCGCCCGTGCCTTCGTTCGCGCCGTGGTCGGAGTTACCGAACGGACTGCCTTGGTTTCCTTCACCAGTAGAGGCATCGCCCTGGCTGGTACCTTCCGCGCTGCCTATTCCGAATGCTCCGGCCACTTTATTCCGGATGGCTTCTTCTTTCTTGCGCCGTTCTTCTTCCAGCCGTTTCTTTTCCGCTTCTTCCTTGCGGCGGCGTTCTTCTTCCTGTTTTTTCTTCCGTTCCTCTTCCTTCCGGGCTTCCTCTTTCTTTTTCGCTTCGGCCAGCGCTACGCTTTCTTCCAAATCCTGTGTAATCACCTCCTCTTTGGGCGTTTCCGCCTTCGGAGTCTCTACCGGCGGGGGAGGGATGGTTTCTTGCGGCACTTGTCCGGTGGTGCGCGGTTCGAAGGTGCCGGCTGCCGCCTGGATGTTGCCGAAGTTAACCAGCACGCCGCCGTCTTCGTCAGGAATTACGGTGGTAAGCACGGTAAAGAACAAAATCAGCAACAGGGCTGCGTGGAATGCAACCGAGCCGGCCAGCGCGTATATGTCGTCTTTGTTGAGTTTCATTACGTTACCTTTGCGGACGGGTGGCGAGCACCATCTTGAATTTGTTTTCGTTCGCGATATTCAATATTTTCACAATTTCTTTATACGGCACGGTTTCGTCGGCATACAACGCCACGAACATTTCCGGCTCTTTGGCGTAGCTTTCCTGGAGGAACGGCGTGATTTCGTCGAACGAAACCCGTTTTTCCCGCTGGCTGCCGAATGCTACGTAATAGTTCAGCTCTGCGTCGATGGTTACGCGTGTCAGCGGTTTGGCTGCCGTCTGCTTTTTCGCTTGCGGCAGCGTTACCTTGATGGCGTTCGGAATCACCACGGTGCTGGTTACCATAAAAAATATCAGCAACAGGAAAATCACGTCCGTCATGGAGGCCATACTGAACGCCTCGTTTACTTTAGTTCTTCTTTTCAGGGCCATTTTCGATTGCTTAGTTAGCAGGTTCGTTCAGCAAGTCCATAAATTCCATGGTGCGGGCTTCCATTTTGTTCACCACGTTGTCTACCTGCGACACTAAGTAGTTGTAGGCGAACAAGGTGATAATTCCCACTACCAGGCCGGCTACCGTGGTAACCAACGCTTCGTAGATACCGCTCGAAAGCAACGTAACGTCTACGTTGCTGCCGGCGTTCGCCATATCGAAGAAGGCGCGCACCATACCGGTTACCGTTCCGAGGAAGCCGAGCATCGGCGCTCCTGCGGCCGTGGTGGCGATTAACGGAAATCCTTTTTCCAGCTTGGCGATTTCCAGGTTACCCACGTTTTCGATGGCTACCAGCACATCGTTCATGGGGCGTCCCAACCGGCTGATTCCTTTTTCGATCATACGGGCCGAAGGGGTGTCGGTTTGCCGGCATAAGGCGAGCGCCGAGTCGATTTTACCTTCGTGGATATAATCCTTGATCCGGTTCATGAAGTTCTGGTCTTCTTTTCCGGCCCGGCGGATTACCAGCAAGCGCTGGATAAATATATAAGCCGCCATCAGCGACAAAATCAGCAGCACTACCATAATCCACCCGCCTTTTAAAGCCAAATCCAGCACGTTGAGGTGGGCTTCGGCAGGAGCCGTTACGGTGGTAAACTCGGGTAACTGGCCGTCGGCTTGTGCGGCGGCAGCCTGTAAGGAAAGCAGGATATTCGTCATCATCGTTTTATTCGTTCGTTTTTTGTAAGCATTCTTTATAGAGAGCGATCGTTTTTTCGAGTCCGAAATAAAGCGCGTCGCAAATCAGCGCATGCCCTATCGACACTTCGTCTACCCAGGGAATCGACTGGTGGAAAAACGCCAGGTTTTCCAGGCTCAGGTCGTGTCCGGCATTAACGCCCAGTCCCAGGCTTTTGGCCAATTGGGCGGCGGCGATAAAGGGAGCTGCCGCCGCGTCCCGGTCTTTCGGATACAAGGCGGCATACGGCTCGGTGTACAGCTCAATCCGGTCGGTACCCGTTTTGGCGGCCATCTCGATGGTTTCCGGATCGGTACCTACGAAAATCGAGGTACGGATGCCATGCGAGGTGAATACGTCCACCAGGTCGGTAAGCATGCCGCCGTGTTTTTTCAGGTTCCAGCCCGAATTGGATGTGATGGCGTCGGGCGCATCCGGTACGAGCGTTACCTGGGTAGGCTTTACTTTCAGTACCAGGTCGACGAACTTTTCGCCCGGGTATCCTTCGATATTGAACTCGGTTTTGATAAGCGGCTTCAGGGCATATACGTCGCTGTACCGTATGTGCCGTTCGTCCGGGCGCGGGTGGACGGTAATTCCCTGCGCTCCGAATTTCTCGCAGTCGCGCGCTACTTGAATCACGTCCGGCCGGTTTCCTCCGCGGGCGTTCCGTATGGTGGCTACTTTGTTAATGTTTACGCTTAAATTTGTCATTGTATCTGATTAAACAAGTTGTATTTTTTGCCGATTGTCCGGGGTAAGTTTCTCTTAATGTTTTTAAACAGGTTCCATACCGTATTTACTGAAATATTTATCCACCTTTGCATGGATTGCGTGGCAAATTTAGCAGGATTTGGGGAAATTATAGAAAAATGTTGGTGAAAGATTTCATAACGCATCAAATTCCCTTGTTAAAAAGTTTTGAAACAGGAGAATATGCTTTGGCTCTGATGGACGATTTCAAGTTGAAACATCTGCCGGTGCTGCATGAGGGCATGTACCAGTGCCTGGTGTCGGAAAAAGATATTTTTTCGATGCGCCGTCTCGACGAGCCGGTAGGGGTGCCGGTTAGTTTCGCGCCGGCCGTTACGCCGGGGCATCACTTGTACGAAGTGCTCCGGCTGGTGGTGGGTTTCGACCTGAGCCTGTTGCCGGTAGTGAACGAAGACCAGGAGCTGGTAGGCGGTGTTACGCGTTCCCGGCTGGTCGACGTGTTGGCCGAGATGTGCTCGGTGGAGCGTGAAGGAAGCGTGGTGGTGCTCGAACTGGCGCCGCAAGACTATGCGCTTACCGAAATCGCCCGGATTGTTGAAAGTAATCATGCGCATATATTGAGCGTATTGTCGTCGCTCGATAAAACGACAGGCAAATTAATCGTCACGCTGAAAATCGACCTGGAAGACGCTTCGCCTGTAATCCGGAGTTTCGAGCGGTTCGATTATACCGTGCTGTATTATTTTATGAAGAAGGGCATGGTTGACGATTTGTTGAAAAAACGGATGGACGAATTGTTGTTCTATATGAATATGTAACCGGAAAGGCTGCGGAAGAAACAGGCCGGAAGGCGTGTCCGGCATCCGGAAAAAATAGCCGGGCGTGTTCCTCCGTAGCTTCGATAGTAAAAATAAATGTGGTAAGATATGAGAGTAGGAGTATTCGGAAGCGCACACCAGATAGAAAAGCAGAACCAGATCAAGCGGTTGTTCGAAACGCTCGAAGCCTTCGATTCGGAAGTGTATGTCGACAGCCATTTTTATTCTTTCTTGGTGGATGTGCTGGATTACAAGCCTGCCGTGGCGGGCATATTGGAGCGGGATGACGAAAACCTGCTGGATGTGGCCCTGAGCGTAGGGGGCGATGGCACGTTTCTGCGTACGGCCGCCCGGGTGAGCAAAAAGGGAGTTCCTATCCTCGGAATCAATACCGGGCGTTTGGGGTTCCTGGCGGATGTGAACAACATGGACATCGAGCAAACGCTCGAAGAGGTTTTTAAAAATTATTACCGTATCGAAGAGCGTACCCTGTTGCGGTTGTATACCGAGCATCATGTGTTTCACGGCTATAATTATGCGTTGAACGAAATCGCCGTACTGAAGCGCGATACTTCTTCGATGATTACGATTCATACCAGCCTGAACGACGAATACCTTACTTCGTATCAGGCCGACGGGCTGGTAATCGCTACTCCTACCGGCTCTACCGCTTATTCGATGAGCGTGAACGGGCCGATTATGCTGCCCCAGTGCAACAGCATCGTGTTGAGTCCGGTAGCTCCGCATAGCCTGAATGTGCGTCCGTTGGTGATTCCCGACGATTACGAGATTACGCTTACGGTGGAGAGCCGGAGCAAGAATTTCCTGATTTCGCTCGACGGCCGTTCGGAAGTGTTTGCCGCCGGTACGCAGCTTTCTATCCGGAAAGCGGATTTTACGGCCAAAGTAATCAAACGCTATAACCATACGTTTTACCAAACGCTCCGCGAAAAGCTGATGTGGGGGGCGGATGCCCGGGAAAGGAAGTGACAAAAAAAAGTCAGCTTCCCGTTACGGTAAGCTGACTCTATAATAAAAAACGAAAGTTATGGCTTGTTATTGAATTCCGCGTTCACGCAATTTCTTTTGCCAGTTCCAGGCCGAAACCAACGTATCTTCGAGTGTTTCTTTCGCAGTCCATCCCAGTACCTTGTTGGCTTTTTCGGGATTGGCCCATACCTTTTCGATGTCGCCTTCGCGGCGTCCTACGATTTTATGGGGCACTTTTACACCCGTTCCTTTTTCGAAGGTATTGATTAATTCCAATACCGTTACGCCGCGGCCGGTACCGAGGTTGAATACTTCCACGCGGTCGTCCGATTTGTTTTCGAGCATCCGGTCCATGGCGATTACATGTGCCTTGGCCAAATCCACTACATTGATATAGTCGCGGATACACGAGCCGTCGGGCGTATCGTAATCATCGCCGAATACGCTCAGTTCCTTACGGATGCCGATAGCTGTCTGCGTAAGGTAAGGAATCAGGTTCTGCGGCACGCCGTTGGGCAGTTCGCCTATTTCGGCCGACGGATGCGCTCCAATCGGGTTGAAATAACGCAGCAGGATGCTTTTGAACGGTGCGCCTGCATGAATGGTATCGCGTATGATTTCCTCGTTGATTTGCTTGGTATTGCCGTAAGGCGAAGTAGCCGGTTTGATAGGTGCGTTTTCCGTAACAGGCAATTCGTCGGGTTGGCCGTAAACCGTGCACGACGAAGAGAAAACGATTCCTTCGATACCGAATTCAGGCATCAGGTCGAGCAGGTTCAGCAGCGTAACGATGTTGTTACGGTAATACTTGAGGGGCTGCTGTACCGATTCGCCTACCGCTTTGCTGGCAGCGAACAGGATAATGCCTTTTATTCCGGGATGCGCCTGTAAGGCTTTGCGCGTAGCTTCTTTGTCTTTCAGGTCGAGTTCGATGAAATCCGGACGGATGCCGGTAATTTTCTCGATGCCGTCCAGTACGTCGCGGTTCGAGTTCGACAAATCGTCGATAATGACCACTTCGTATCCTGCATTTTGCAATTCCACTGTGGTGTGCGAGCCGATATAACCCGTTCCGCCGGCTACTAAAATCTTCTGTTTCATGTGCGTGTTTATTTAGGATTTAAGCCAAACTATACGATTCCCGAGAATCCCATAAACGCCATAGCCAGTAAGCCTGCGGTTATCAGCGCAATAGGAGTTCCTTTCATCCCGTCGGGAACATTCGTCATCGCTAATTGCTCCCGTATCCCTGCAAAGATAATCAAAGCTAACGCAAATCCAATAGCCGTAGCCACGGCAAATGCTACGGATTGCATTAAATTATACTCTTTCTGGATAACCAGGATGGCCACGCCTAAGATAGCACAGTTGGTAGTGATAAGCGGCAGGAATACGCCTAACGCCTGATACAGGGCCGGCGAAACTTTCTTCAGCACGATTTCTACCATTTGTACGAGCGCTGCAATCACCAGGATAAACGAAATCGTTTGCATGAACCCCAATTCGAACGGGTCTAATACGAATTTCTGAATCAGGAACGTCACGATGGTGGCGATGGTGAGCACGAACATAACGGCGGCGCTCATACCGAGAGCCGTTTCTACCTTTTTCGATACGCCTAAAAACGGGCATATCCCCAAAAATTGGCTCAGTACGATATTATTGACGAAGATAGCCGCTATAAATATGATGATGTATTCCATATCGATTGTTTTTTTAAGGTTACGCTTTACGTAATTTGTTAACCAGGGCAATCAGGTATCCCAAGGCGATGAAAGCACCGGGTGCGAGTACGAAAATCAACGAGCCGAACTCTTCGGGCATAAACGTGAGTCCGAAGAACTTGCCGGTTCCGAACCCTTCCCGCACAATGCCGAGCAGCGTGAGGGCCAGCGTAAATCCCAGTCCGATACCGATACCGTCGAAAGCCGATGCAATTACATTATTCTTGGCGGCAAACGCTTCGGCGCGTCCCAATACGATACAGTTTACTACGATCAGCGGAATAAACAACCCTAAGCTGGCGTATAAATCGGGCACGAACGCTTCCATAACCATTTGCACCACGGTTACGAACGTGGCGATAATCACGATAAAGGCCGGAATGCGAACCTGGTCGGGAATCCATCTTTTCAAGGCGGAAATCACCACGTTCGAGCAAATCAGTACGAAGAGGGTGGCCAGTCCCATACTCATTCCGTTCAGGGCCGAAGAAGTGGTTCCTAACGTGGGGCACATCCCCAGCAACAATACGAATGTCGGGTTTTCCCTGACGATACCGTTCAGTAAAATCTTGATATTATTCATTGTTTGCCTCCTTCCTCTGTCGAAGCCGTTTCGCCGGCGTGAGTCGCCTGCCCTTCTTCTACCTGCGGGCTGGCTCCGGTCATTCCTTCTGTTCCGTTACTGTGATAAGCGCTGTAAGCGCGGTTGATCGCGTCTAAAAAAGCTCTCGACGAAATCGTCGCGGCTGTAATAGCGTCTACGTTTCCTCCGTCTTTGGTAACAGAAAGTTTGCTTTCGGCCATCGGATGCTTCAGGATATTTTGTTTGTTTTTATCCGTCCGGAACCATTCTTCCATCTTGGAGCCCAAGCCCGGGGTTTCCGTATGTTGGAGTACGGAATAATTGAGTAAGGTATCTTTGGTATTAAACCCTACAATTACTTTGATGGTGCCTCCGAATCCTTTTTTCGTGTAACTTTCAACGGCTACTCCTACCAATTGCCCGTTTTGCCTGGCCGGATAAATGGTCAGCGAATCGCCTTCGGCGGTAGGCGCTTTGTATTGCTCCTCCGTAGGATTGTTATCGAAGGGAGGAGTTACTTTTTGTATGGCTGTTTGCAGCGCCGCCGCTTTACTGGTGGCGATAGGCTCCAGCGTAAATTGGTTTACCGCCGCTAATACCGCTCCGGCGATAATACAGATGCCGGCCAGCGACAAGAGCATATTGGGTAAGGTCGATTTCAGTTTCTCCATATTAATTCCCTCCGAAATGTTTAGGTTTCATATAGCTGTTGATAAGCGGCGTAAAGGCGTTCATAATCAGGATGGCGAACGACATACCTTCCGGATACGAGCCGAACAGCCGGATAATCACCGTAAGTACGCCGATACCGATACTATATACAATCATGCCTTTTTTACTCATCGGCGAGGTAACGTAATCGGTCGCCATAAAGATGGCGCCCAGTAACAACCCGCCCGACAGCAATTGGATAAGCGGGCTGGCGTAGCGTACCGGGTCTATGGCATGCATGATGCCGCTGAAAACGGCTACCGTAACCAAGATAGTTACCGGAATGTGCCACGTAATGATTTTACGCGCCAGCATAAACAGGAAGCCGAGTATCAGCGCGATGGCGCCTACTTCGCCCAAGCTGCCGCCCATATGGCCGAGTAGCATATCCGTATACGACGGTACGTCGGTTATGCCTTCTTTCAAGGCGCTCAGTACGGTGGCTCCGGTTTGTGCGTCGGTGTAGGTCATCGGGAAATGTCCCGGAACCGGCCATGTAGTCATCTGAGCCGGGAACGAAATCAACAGGAATACCCGACCTACCAGAGCCGGGTTGAAGATGTTGTTCCCTAATCCTCCGAACGACATTTTTCCGATACCGATGGCTGCCAGGGCGCCTATCGCGATAATCCATAACGGGAGGTTCGAAGGCAGGTTGAAGGCCAGCAACACGCCGGTCAGGATAGCCGAGCCGTCGCAAAGCGTCGGTTCTTCTTTCATCAGGAATTTCTGGATGAGGTATTCGAACAATACGCAGGCAGCAACCGATGTAAGGGTTACGATCAGGGCGCCCAGTCCGAAGTAATAAAGGGAGACTAAGAATGCCGGAACGAGGGCAATCAGTACTCCGTACATGTTTTTTCCTATGGTATCGCCCCCATGGATGTGGGGGGAAGGGGATACGATTAATTTATTTTCCATGTTAGCTCTTTGTTGTTACGACTTTCTTGCCCGAATAATGCCCATAACCTTGCCTTTGCCCAGGCGGATAAAGTCGAGTAAGGGCCGGTGGGCCGGACAGGTAAAACTGCACGAGCCGCATTCGATACAATCGGTGATATAATTCTTTTCGGCTATTTCCCAGTTCGAGTAGCTCGTGGCGCGGGCCAGTAACGCCGGGTTCAGTCCCATCGGGCAGGCGCTTACGCATTTGGCGCACCGGATGCAGTTGCTTGCCGGCTTCCGCACCGATTCTTCTTTCGAAAGAATCAGTACGCCCGAGCTCCCTTTCGTAACAGGCACATCCGGCGTAATCAAGGCTTTACCCATCATCGGGCCGCCGCCGATAATCTTTCCCGTATTCTCGGGAATACCGCCGGCGGCGTCGATAAGCAACCGGATAGGCGTTCCGATGCGAACCAGGAAGTTCGAAGGGTTGCTTACCCCTTTTCCGGTTACCGTTACCACCCGTTCTACCAAAGGCTTGTTTTTCTGTACGGCTTCGTATACGGCATAAGCGGTACCGACATTCTGTACCAGTGCTCCCGCCGAGATAGGAAGCGCTCCGCTTTTTACCTGTTTGCGTATCACCGCATCGATCAATTGTTTTTCGCCTCCCTGCGGGTATTGCACTTTCAGGGGCATGATTTCGATTCCCGGATAACCGGCGGCCAGCCGGGTAAGCAAGGCGATAGCGTCTTTTTTATTGTTTTCGATACCGATTACGGCCTTGGTTACATTCACCGCCTTCATCAGCAGCGTAACGCCTACGAGTATTTCTTCCGGTTTTTCCAGCATCAGCGAATGGTCGGAAGTAAGATACGGCTCGCATTCCACGGCGTTGATAATTACCAGGTCGGCCTTGTTACCGGGAGGCGGCGTAAGCTTTACCTGGGTGGGAAACGTAGCTCCGCCCAGCCCTACGATGCCGCAGGCGGCTATTTTTTCGATGATTTCTTTCGGTTCCAGGGTACAGTTCTTTTCCAGCGTTTCGCTCCGGTCGATACTTTCTTCCCATTCGTCGCCGGTAACATCGATGATTACGGCCGGCCGTTTGTAGCCGCTCGCATCTGTCACGTTATCTATTTTGTTTACCTTTCCGGATACCGACGAGTGGATATTGGCCGATACGAACCCGCCGGATTTACCGATCAGGGTGCCCACCTTTACCAGGTCGCCTTTTTTTACGACCGCCTGGGCCGGAGCTCCTATATGCTGGCTGAGCGGAATGATTACCTGGGCAGGGGTAGCGAGCGGGGTAATAGGCTTGCCGGCAGACAATTTATTTTCGGGGGGATGCACCCCGCCGATTCGAAATGTCCTTAACATACTATTGGGTTTTTATTTTTGATTATTTTCTTTCACTGGCGCTCCGGTTTCCGACGGAGTGGCGGGAGTGACCGCAGGTGCGGTTTCCGTAGTTTTCGCTTCGACCGGTGCGGCTGTTTTTACCTCAGCCGCAACCGGCGCAGCAACCGTAGCCTTGACCGCAGCATCGGTTGCAGCCGGAGCTGTCGTTGTTGTTGTAGCGGCGGCCTTTGCCTGTGCGGCCGGGCGTGCAGTTGTTTGTGCAACGCCTTCTTCCTTTTTCTTTTTAGGCGGGAAATTCACTTCGTGGATTGCGTGAGTAGGGCATACGTCCACGCATTTGCGGCACAGCCGGCACTTGGTATAGTCGATGTACGACACGTTGTTCTCGATGGTTATGGCTCCGAACTCGCATTGTTTCAGACAGAGCGAACAGCCGATACAAGCCGCGCTACAGGCTTTCTTCGCCGTTACGCCTTTGTCTTTGTTCACGCAACTTACGAATACCCGGCGCCCTTTCGGCCCTTTCTTACGCAGCTCGATGATGTTTTTCGGACAGGCTTTTACACAAGCGCCGCAAGAGGTGCATTTTTCTTCGTCCACTTCGGCGATACCCGTCAGCGGATTAATATGGATGGCATCGAAGGCACAGGCTCTTACGCAATCGCCGTATCCTAAACAGCCGTAGGAACATCCCGTTTCGCCGCCGTACAACGACGAGGCGATGGTGCAGCTCTGTACGCCGTCGTACCGGTTGGTTTGCGGACGGTTTTCGCAGGTGCCGTTACAGCGCACCACGGCTACCGTCGGTTCCGCCGCAGCCGCTTCCATTCCTAAGATAGCCGCTATTTTACCCATTACTTCGCTGCCTCCTACCGGAC
>DBGBSM010000368.1:0-5239 GCA_048468815.1 Parabacteroides sp. | reverse complement strand
CAAGAAATATTTCCGCATGACTCCCGGACAAGAAGTACGCCTGAAAAATGCGTACATCGTAAAATGTACGGGGTGTAAAAAAGATGAAAACGGAACAGTAACCGAAGTATATGCCGAATACGATCCGGAAACCAAAAGCGGCATGCCGGCCAGCAACCGGAAAGTAAAAGGTACGCTTCACTGGGTATCGGCAGCCCATAGCTTGCCGGCCGAGGTACGGTTGTACGACCGGTTATTCCTGTCGGAAAACCCGGGAGAAGAGAAAGATAAAGAATTGCAGGAACTGCTCAATCCCGACTCCCTGAAAGTATTGACCGGATGCCGGGTGGAAGCCGAACTGCAAAAAGCCGAACCTTACGACCATTTCCAATTCCAGCGGTTGGGATATTTTAATCTCGATCCGGATTCTACGGGCGGTAAACTTATTTTCAATCGCACTGTTCCATTAAAAGACACTTGGAGCAAAGTGAAAAATAAAGCTTAATCAGAACCGGAAACGGAAGATTCGCTTTTCGTTTCCGGTTCCCTATCACATATTCCGTAATCTATGAGGAAAGACGATATTTCCCGCCTGTTAGAGCGGTATTTGTCTATGCAGAAAGAAGGGAAAGAACCTTATTTCGATGCAGACGAGATTGAAGACCTGCTGGACAGTTTCGAGGAATCGGACGATTTTACTTTATACGAGGAAATCCTTCAATTGGGAATGAAGCAACATCCCAATCATCCGGGTTTACAAATCAAACGATGCAAATTACTGGTTTACAACGAAGAATATAAAAAGGCGCTGAAACTTATCGATTCCATTACCGACATCGACGAGCCGGAGTTGGATTTGCTGCGTCTCGAATGCTATTATTCGTTGAACAAGTGTGCCGAAGCCAAAGCCTATGTAGAAAAATTAATCCGGTCGGACTGCGATTACCTGGAAGATGTTTTCGAATACATCGCCCCGGTATTGGGAGAATTGGGAATGCACGAAACAGCCTTGGATTTTATCCGCACCGGGCAACAGTATTTTCCGGACAACATCGTTTTGAAAGAAGAACTGTGCTTCAACCTGGAATCGGCAGGGCACATACAGGAAGCGATAGAAGTTTGCAACGAATTGATCGACAACAATCCCTACTCTTTCGAAGACTGGACCACGTTAGGTCGCCTTTATTCCATCCAGGAAGAATATGACAAAGCCATCGAAGCGTTCGATTTCGCCCTTACCTGCGACGAAACCGATTGCGAAACCAAAATCTTAAAAGCCTATTGCCTGTTTATGAACGAAAATTACCACAAGGCAATCGAGGTGTACAGCGAACTTACGAACAACGAACAATATAAATACCGGGTAATGCCCTTAATGGCCGAATGTTACCTCCGGCTTGACGAATACGAAACAGCATACGGATTGCTACACGAGTCATTAGAGAACAACAAGCAGTACGAAGAACCGGCCTCGTACATCAATTATTTACTTTGTTGTGCCAAAACCGGCAGGCTCGAAGAGGAAGAAAAAATACTGGAGAAAGCGCTCCGGCTGTTTCCCGACCACATCAACCTGCTTTACCTGAAAGCATTGTATTATACGGAAAAAGGACGTGAAGACGAAGCCATCCGTACGCTCGCCTATATACTGGAACATGTAAAGCCCGAGGATACTTACATCAATAACTTTACCGATACCCATTTCCAACTGGCGAATCTGTTTCTGAAAAAAGGCGACATCGAAAGAGCCTTAAAACACTACTTGCAAGTGATAGAGCTGATTCCTACGTTCCCGATGGTTCATTTGAAAGCAGCTATCTGTTACCTGAAGTTAGGCGATACGCAAAAGTTCATGGACCACATCACGCAATGCACGGACGAAGAAATCATCGAATTCGAAGGCGATTATATACCGGGCGACTCGGAACAGAACAAATCGCCCTTAATCGACCTGATAAAAGAATACGTGAACAAGAAAAAAGAAAAGTAACCGGTTTAAGCCTGGTAAAAACGAACGAATGATGGAAAGAAGACTTAAAGATTACGGACTCTTGATTTTAAAAGGTATGGGTATGGGAGCGGCGGATGTGGTGCCCGGCGTATCCGGCGGAACGATTGCTTTTATCGTAGGAATCTACGAGGAACTGATCGACTCGATTAAAAGCATTAACACCCGCTCGTTGAAATACCTGTTTACAGGGAAACCGAAAACGTTCTGGAAAGCGATTAACGGCAATTTCCTTTTGGCTATCGTAGCGGGAATCGGAATCAGTATTTTTTCGCTGGCCAAGCTCATCACTTACCTGCTCACCACCCATCCGGTACTGATATGGGCATTCTTTTTCGGATTGGTATTGTCGTCGACTTATTTTGTTTCCTTACGGATAAAGAAATGGAACATCGGCCGGATTGTCGCTTTTGCCATCGGTACCGCCCTGGCCTATTACATTACCGTAGCTACGCCGGCACAAACGCCCGACAATCTTTTTTTTATTTTTCTTTGCGGAGCCATCGCTATCTGCGCCATGATTCTTCCCGGCATATCGGGTAGCTTTATTTTAGTGTTGCTCGGTAAGTATTTTTACATCATGGAAGCGGTAAAAACGCTGAATATAACCGTTTTGCTGACCTTTGCATGCGGTGCGGCCATAGGTATCGTTACTTTCTCGAACTTCCTGTCGTTTCTGCTTCGGAAGTTTCACGACCTGACAATCGCCACGCTGGCCGGTTTTATGCTGGGCTCGCTTAATAAGGTATGGCCCTGGAAAGAAACGGTAGAAACCTACATTGACAGCCACGGAGTAACCCGTCCGCTGGTAGAGCACAACATCGCACCCGACCAGCTGGTTTGGCAAAGCCTTCTGCTGATGCTTACCGGCTTTGTACTGGTTTACCTCATCGAAAAAATTTCCGTCAAAAGCGAGAAAAAAGAAACGGCACCGCAGCAATAAACTCAAAAACGCGGGAATGCGGAAGAACGAATCCGCAAGGATTCGGTACATAGCAATACAAAAACAACCGGCTTATTGTAAGCCGGTTGTTTTTGTATACGCTGAAGCGTTCTTCCGGATATATGCCGGTTCTTCACGAAAGCGGAAGGAAATCCGTCGCGTTACATGCCGTTGTTTTTGCTTGCCGGCGTCACCGGCAATATTGCCAGCGACGGTGGCAAGTTTGCCGCCGACGCCGTTTTTATTGCCGCCGTCGGCGGCAAACAAATCCGTAAGCAAAAAAGAACAATACGAGGCGGATCCATTTGCCGGCTTCTCCTTACTACTCCACTTCCAATTTCTTCTGTACGAACGAACGGATAAACGCCACCGTTCCCTCTACCCCTAACGAACAGGAATCTACCGACAAATGGTAAGTAGAGGCCACTCCCCACGTTTTATTGGAATAATAATTATAAAAGCCGGCGCGCGACTTATCGGTTTTCTCTATCAATACTTTCGCTTCCTCCACCGTAACCGCGTTGCGCTGTACGATACGCTCCATCCGTTTCTCGAGCGAGCTATGGATAAACACGTTTACGCAGCGTTTGTCTTCCCGGAGAATATAATCCGCACAACGCCCCACGATTACACACGAACCCTCGGAAGCGATTTTCCGGATCGTATCCGATTGTATCTTGAACAAAGTATCGTTCGACAAATAATCGTTATACGGCGACACATTACCGAAAAAAGGAAAGCCCAGCGTAAAAGCATACGACAGGCTATGCGACGCCCGCTCGTCGGCCTTCTCGAAAAACTCCGGACACAATCCGCTTTCTTTCGACGCGAGCGTAATCAATTCCCGGTCGTAAAACGGTATATTCAGGCTCTCGGCCAGTTTTTTACCGATTTCTCTCCCGCCGCTTCCGAACTGACGGCCAATGGTAATCACCATCCTGTTATTCTCCATAACGCGATTTGTCATTTTTAATAGTTAGAGCGAAGCAAGTTAACGAATTTCTTTTACTTCCGCGGCATGCATCCGCTTAAATTTTGAAAACTGGTTATACAACACCAGCGCCGTAACCACCGTCGAGGTACAGTCGGCAACCGGAATACTGGCCCACACCCCCACCGTTCCGAACATGCCGGGTAAAATCAGGAGCGCCGGTATCAGGAATAACATCTGGCGGGTAAGGGAAAGGAATATCGCTTTTTTGGCCATGCCGATCGACTGGAAAAAGTTCGTAGCCACCATCTGGAAACCGATAATCGAAAAAAACATCATCACGATACGCAATCCCTTGGCGGCAATCGCTATCAACTCCTCGTCGTTTACAAACAAAGCGCACACATACGGCGCGAAAACCTCGCAAATCAACGAGCCCGAAACGGCAATCAACGTGGCATAGCCTATCGTATACTTCAGTACCGAGTTAACCCGGTTATATTGCTGAGCCCCGTAATTATACCCTGCAATGGGCTGCATCCCCTGGTTGAGCCCCATAATAATCATAACGAAAAGGAAAACAATCCGGTTTACGATTCCATAAGCACCGATAGCCAAGTCGCCCCCGTGCTCGCTCAACGCCCGGTTTATCAGAATAATAATCAGGCACGAGCATACGTTCATAAAAAAAGGCGAAAGACCGATGGAAATAATCCCCCCTACGATTTCCCGCTTTAACTTGAATACGCCCCGCTTAAAACGAACGAATCCTTTCGAATGGGAAAAGTACCAGGTTTGCCAGCCCAACGCGATTACCTGCGCACAGATAGTTGCCCAGGCCGCTCCCGCAATGCCCCAACCCCACCAGAAAATAAAAACGGCGTTCAAGCCACAATTGATTATTACCGAAGCGATGGTGGTATACATCGCCATATTGGGTGCTCCCGACGAGCGTAACACGGCATTTAGTCCGAAATACAGGTGTGTAATTACATTACCGTATAAAATTACCTTCATATAATCGTATGCATACGGCAGCGTGAGGTCGCTCGCACCGAAAAAATAAAGCAAATCGTCGAGGTAAATCAAACCGAGGATGGAAAAGCCCACTCCCATAATCAAATTGAGCAGAATAACATTGCCCAATACGTCGTTGGCGCCGGCATAATCCTTCTGCCCCAACTTGACGGAAACCAACGTTGCCGCCCCTACTCCCACCAGCGAACCGAAAGCCGCCGCCAGGTTCATCAAGGGGAACGTAAGCGCCAGCCCCGAAATAGCCAGCGGTCCCACGCCGTTGCCGATAAAAATACTGTCGATCATATTGTAAAGAGAAGAGGCCGTCATGGCTACGATGGCAGGAAGAGCATATTGAAAA
>DBGBSM010000367.1:0-2492 GCA_048468815.1 Parabacteroides sp. | reverse complement strand
TCTAATACCATGAAAAACACAGTGCAAATATAGGTATTATATATTATGCAGCATAATTAAACAGCAATAAAACGGAGTGTGTTAACGCTATTTAACTATACTGTGTTTTATAACATGCTTTTATGCTTGTTTATTCCACATATAATACCAATCCTTTCAGGTATTCGCCTTCCGGATGGTAAATATTTACCGGATGGTCGGCCGGCTGCGTAAGCTGGTGCAGGATACGTACTTTCCTGCCCGATTGAGCGGCGGCGCTGAATACGGCCAACCGGAAATTTTCTTTGTTTACCACCTGCGAACAGGAGAAAGTGAATAAAATACCACCGGGCTTTATTTTTTCGAATGCGATGGCGTTGAGCTTGCGGTATCCTTGCAATGCGTTCCGCAATACGTCTTTATGCTTGGCAAAGGCGGGCGGGTCGAGGATAATCAGGTCGTATTTATTTCCCATCCTTTCCAGGTACTTGAAAGCATCTTCGGCATAGGCTTCGTGGCGCGGGTCGCCGGGGAAGTTCAATTCCACGTTTTTCGTAGTCAGCGAAATGGCTTTTGCCGAGCTGTCGACCGAGTGTACCAGGGCAGCGCCTCCGCGCATGGCATAAAACGAAAATCCGCCGGTATAGCAAAACATATTCAGTACCGAACGTCCGGGGGCATACCGTTCCAGTAACGAGCGGTTTTCCCGCTGGTCGACGAAGAAGCCGGTTTTCTGTCCTTTTTGCCAGTCTACATAAAAACTCAGTCCGTTTTCACGGGCGATGTCTTCTACCTGGTTACCGTACAGGTAGCCGTCTTCCGCTCCTAAATTCGCTTTATAGGGGAGGGTGGCTTCCGATTTATAGTAAATATTTTCCAACTGTGCGCCCAGTACGGTTTTCAAGGCTTCCGCGATTTCGAAACGCGCTTCGTGCATGCCGGCCGAGTGGGCTTGCATAACAGCCGTATGGGCATACATGTCGATTACCAGGCCGGGCAAATTATCTCCTTCGCCGTGTACCAACCGGTAAGTGTCGTTATCCGGCACGCCGGCCAGTCCCAGCGTTCGGCGCAAATCGTAGGCGGTTTGTAGCCGTTCTTTCCAAAATGCGGCATCGACGGGTTGCGGCGTAAACGAAAGGATACGTACCGCTATGCTTCCGATCTGGTAATGCCCGATTCCGAGAAACCGGCCGTCGGGAGTATATACTTCTACCAATTCGCCTTCGGCCGGGTTGCCTTCGATATGATGAATCGCACCCGAAAATACCCACGGGTGGAAACGCAAAAGGGATTCTTCTTTTTTAGGTTTCAGAAATACTTTGCAATAATTCATGTACTGGTTTATTAAGGTGAGTTTTATTTTTCCGCTTTTAATATGTTGTAGATTTTCAAACAGGCCCAGGCGTCTAACGAAGCGTATTTTTTTTGCGCGTCGGATAACACATCGGCTTCCCAGTTCGTAAGGCGCTGTCCTTTGGATATTTTCCTGCCGAACAGGATGGCGTAGATTTTTTGCAAGCTCGCATCTTCGATGCCGAATTGTCCTACGTAAGTTTGCAAATCCAGAAATCCGCCGGGTTCTATTTCGATTCGTTTGCGGAGGGCACCGAAATCGTCTTTCAACGAAAGACCTATTTTCCGGATGTTCCCGTCGGCCAGAAACTGTTGCAAGCAAGGGGGGATACCGATGTAATTGAGTCGGAATAGAAAACACTCTTCGTCGGCCGAAATTTGCATCAGCGCCACTTTATGGCTTTGCCCTTTCCGGAAACTGGGGCGCGTTTCCGTGTCGAATCCCACCACCGGGAAGGTCGACAGGTACGCTACGGCTTTTTCAGTGTCTTTTTCGTTTTGTATTACGATGATGCGGCCTGCGAATTCTTCGAGCGGCATCGTCGCTATTTCGTCTTTGGTTATGCTTTTGATAAAGTTCATTCTTCGTCTTCGAGGGTGTCTAAGTTAGCATCTTCGTTGTATCGTATCGCATGGAGGGCTTTCAGTGCGTTCAGTAACCGGCCTCCCCAATAGGTGCGGAAGTTCTCTTTGCATACGGCCAGGATTTCCTGCATGGCTTCTTCGTTTCCTTCCCGGAAAAGGGCTACGAAATTCCCCGTGTCTTGATAAACGTCGGCCAGATTTTCCGAAATAAAAGCGGCGATGGGTGCATCGCTATATGGCATGTCGGGATGAAAAGTTTCCAGATACGAGTCGTATTCGCCTAATAAAACGGCCAGCTTGTTCCGCACCGATTCGTACATCTCTTCCGTTACCGACAATTCGGGTTCCGCATCGTCGTCGGGCTCTACGTCGGGTAACAAAGACGCCTTGAGGTATAAAAAAGGAAGTAACTCGGTAGCTTTATCGACGAAGCCGGCCAGGCTTTTTTCGGCCGCCGTTTCAACGAAATTACAAAATTCGAGTGCTACAGCTACGAATTCTATGGTGTTCCTGTCGTACACAGGATTATTTTCTTTTTCCATTGTGTTTTTTTATTTACGCTTTCGCATGAT